>VHBH01000003.1 GCA_016872055.1 Nitrososphaerota archaeon | reverse complement strand
TAGATGTTTGATGTTTTTTTGCGTTGTCATATTTTGATTTTTAAAAAATTTATACATATTAAACAAAATTGGTAGAATCGAAAAACTTGTTTGGAGATTCTACTAGAAATCATATAAACAAAATCTCAAGTCAAAAACTAAAATGAAGACATTTGACACCAAACTGATAATTGCAGTAGTGGCTACTGCCGTAGCATTAGGTAGTTTTACTTACCATTATGCGACTGCCAGTCATGGTTTTGAAACAGGAGCAATAGGTGGAGGATTACCCACTGTTGCAAATGTGATGCTGGCAGGACAAGTAATGAGACCTGGTGACTATCTTGCAATTGCAGACTTTAGCCCCAACTATGTGAGTGGACATTTACTAGTCAGAATACCATGCGATCCTACAACAAAGAAACCCTTGGTTACTCCAGTTGCTGGACACATCGACGAGCTTCTTGACAGGACCTGGGTGGCTCAGGCACAGCTAAACCTTATTCCACACGCAAGTTCTGGTGGAATTCGAGGAGTTACAGGAACCTGTGTGTATCATTCACACATTCCAGCAATAGACCTTGCTGGAGTAGGTAACCCTGGTGCACCAAGAGTAACGGACATTGGCTTGTTAAATCAAGGACAGACCAATGTGGTGTTTAGAACTGGAAACACTGCATCATTTACGTTACTCAGAGTAATAGGTGACATAAATCCACCAAACCAATACGGCCCAACAGGATCAATGCCTGCGCCGTATAATGCAGTGAACTTCCCTGAAGTAAATCTGTCAAACCCTCAAGCAAGCGTCACTACCGACACTGCTTCACACAGCGGCCACTAAAAATGGCTCTTTTTTCATTTTTTTTGGTTAGGTTATTTGTACAACAATTGTCATGCGATAAAAGTACAAGATCTAACTCACCAAAAACTGACATTAGATTTCTAGCATTGGGAGTTTTACTAGCTCTTGTCTGTTTAGCACCTGCGCTAAATGAGGTACATGGACTAACTACTGCCAAAAACTGTTCTGGATGTGTCAATAACACAAGCACTCAAGTCTTGACGATTTTTAATTTCCAGACCGAGGATAATCCTTTTCTTGCCGGCAATGCCACATTTATCGTAACACCAAATCCATATTCCCACACAACTAATGCAACTGATTATCTGGATCTTTCCACCTGGTTTAATTTCGTAGTTTCGGACAATGATCAGCTAGACTCCGACCCAATGTCTGGGATAATAGAACTAGTGGGAGTAAACAATGGCACGTACAGTATAATGCAGATCAGAGGCACTTCTGGTTTTGGAACTGCGGCATATCCTGTGGCATCAGATGAAATCACAGGAACAAACGGATTCAGCTATGTGACTCAGACTTTTGTCAACTTTACCACTACTGCGTCTACTATAATAGAACCTCCACTAATCAGCGATACACTATTTGACAAACTCAAAAACACAGGTGGTGCCAAAATAAATGGCATTGCAATATCTAGCAAAAATGACCTGCCTCCAGCCAAGATAGTTGCAATCTCTCAAAAATTGACGGCAACTCCGCCTGACCATATTGTTTTCACTCAGACGTTTTCAAATTCTGTGACTCCGTCCACACTAATTAGCACACTTGGAATTCCTACATATTCGCCGCCAACTGATACTTCATCTGGCACCAGTACTACGTTCATCCCTCCAGTGTATGTTGCACCAGTTGCTAATAATGGGGGAAACTTCATCGTCACCCCTGTAATGGATACAATAGTACCTGGTTCCAACATTATGATCAGAGCAGACACAGTGTCTCAGGGCGGTGCTCATCCAATGCTAGAGTCAATTGAGCTACCAATGAACACGCAAGGAAGCAATATTGGAATTAGCGTTAAAGTATCTAGTGCGATTCCATCCGGTTCACCATCGATTCCTTCGGGATTTGCCAAAATGTACTTGAATCTTCAAACAAGTGGTGATATTGATTTTTCTGACACCAGTGTGTATTCTGAGGATCCGACCATCAGATTCACACTTGAAAAAGTAGGTTCTGATTGCCCAACTGGCGTAACACTGTATCTTCAACAAGGAGACCGCTGGAGTGTGGTCGGTTCTAATCTGTCCGCTTCCTCTACAGGTGCTCTTACCTGCACATATGCAAAAACCGTTGATCACTTTTCTTCATATTTGGTCGGAACTGGAAACACCGAAGTTCATACTCATGGTGGTAGTACTTCCCATTCAAGTACTCATAATTCTGCATCACATGGTAGTCATTCTGGTCACTCACATGCCTCCATTGTAAAGCATGAACCAAGTGAACATCCATACGAGCATGCCATACTGCAAATAACAAAGCAGCTGACAATCTATGAAATACAATACTCACTGGAAACAGGAACTGCTCAAATCATAATTGGGACTGCGGGTAGTTTGGACGATATCGAAGTCCAAGTCCACGCACGAAAAACTGGACTATTTACTGCAAAGCTTGCCAAAATGAATCCATTTGAGCTGTTCAACAAGCAAAGTCACGGTGATCTTAACAAGTATGTATTTGAGTTTCCACTGGATCCAAACGAGACTTACTTTAGAGTATCCGTAGATGATGCAAAATATACCCTAGCGCAAACCGTCAAAATTGATGGAATCCGAGGAAAATTGGTACCGTGGTATGCCGATGCCTCTGAATCATCTGAGCACTTGGAACATGATTCACATGTGACGACCAATCCCGTAGAATATTCCACCAAATTTGATGGGGGAACAAAAACCGTATCATACAATGACGCGCAATTCCAAATCAAATATGAGATGGCTGGTGCAATCTCCGGTATTTCTGTAGACGAAACATCAAAATCAGTTACGTTTCTCTTATCAGAAATATCTGGAGGAATGGCAACCATCCAAATCCCAAGAAGCCTAGTTGATGCAGTTGGAGATAATTTCATAATCTTGGTCACAGCATCACCACAAGAACAAATTGATTATCAAATAATATCATCCACATCAGATAATTACACGCTGCAAATGAATCTGCCAGAGGGTGCATCATCGCTTACCGTAGTGGGTACTGCAGTTGTGCCAGAGTTTGGATTTTTGGCGCCACTAGTACTAATCTTGGCAATAATTCCTATTGTATTATCAAAAAGATTTCAATTCTAGAAAAAACTGGTGAGAAACCAAATGAATACAAAGAGATTTTCGACAAGTGTGGTTTCTCACCGATACACTGCATAAATTATCTATTACGAATAATTAAGAAAATTGGTAGATCTACCAAATTTGCTTCTCAAAAGCAGATTCTTCGTTTATTAGATGGATTTACCAAAGGCAGACTGTGAAATTACCAATATTGCTTGTTTTTGGCATAATTTCTGTACTATTTTACGCACAACCATCGTTTGGGCACGGTGTGGGAGGAGAAACATTGCCTCCGGTAGTCATCGATGGCAAAAATGCAACACTTTCACTTTTTGTAAATCCGCCAACATTTGACAAAAAAACAGGCGAATACGAAATTTTGCTAAAACTATACGAAACCGACACTCAGGCAGTAATACCACATGTGACGTATCTTGTGGAAATTAGCAAGGATGGAAAGCAATTACTCAGTGAGCGATTCCACGACGACGCTAGCAATTTATCCATCAAGGTTGAACCAAAAAATACTAACCAAGTAAAGATACAGGGAAGTAATTTCGGCGAACTAGGTTGGATGAAAAATACTGTTCTGTTTCCTCTTAAAGTAGAGGGGCCAATCTTTCTCTCAGGCGGACTATACAAATTTCATATTCAGGTTCTAACTATTAATGCAGACTCAAACAAACTGGATCCGCCAGTCACATTTGACGCATCAATTAGCCTCGCAGAAAAAACTGATTATCCAATATCTTACCAAAACAAGGACTATTCCTTTGGCATAATGTCATATTATGATACAATAAATGGCTTTGAATTTGATGAAAAATTTAGAACCATATCATTTTCAATGCCGTATGACTGGAGTCAGCAAAATATTGCGCAAACAAATGTGGTGCACCAAGAAATTCACGTACCGAAAACATTTCCAGAGATGCTTGTCACAAAATATGATGGTCTAGTCAATGGGATTCCAGTTCCTGAATATGCAATAACAATTGATGATTACACTACAGACAGCAGAATAGTGCACTTGGTACTAAACCAAAAGGAACTGCTCTCAATTGTTGATTCAGTACACGACAAGTCAATTATGGAGTTTGTCATATCGCCTAGCGCAGAAGACAAGTTTCCACTCTCTGCATATACTCAGAACGCCGTCTTTCAGGTAGGATTATCCTGGGAGCCTACGCCAATAATTCCTGAGCAAAAAACGCGATTTTACATAGACATTACTAGGTATTTTGCGCCCAAAATCCAAGAGGACGCAAAATTTGACTTTGTAGTAAAACAGCACGGAAAAGAACTCTACAGAAAGCCAATAACAGGACTAATTGGCGCACAAGAAAAGACCAATTTTCATGATTATACATTCACAAAGGAAAACCTTGGGCCTGCCATAATATCAATAGAGAGCATCAATGGAGAAAAATTATCATCTGTTGATTATGTGGTCGTGGTAAGGCAACAGGAAGAAAAAGGAACATTCCCAATTAGAATTCCAAGTGCCACACCTGACGGTGCACAGGGCAAGTACATTATTGATCTGACTTGGATTCCAGAAACCCTTCAACCGGGGGATGCAGAATTCATCTTTACCATTTATGATAGAAATATGCGGCCCGTCTCCGATGCGGAATATGACTTTGTTCTAATCCAGAACGGCCAGCAAATCTATGAAAATTCAGGAATTGCACAGGCAGGTGGCAGCTTTGAGGATGTGATATTTTTTGAGCAGCATAAAGGACCAGTAACACTTGCAATACAAAATATCGATCAAAGCGGCGAATCTATAGAATTTCCAATAGTAGTGACCCCTGAATTCCCATTAGGCTTGATATTGGTAATGGTATTAACGTTCTCTGCAGTTATTGTACTGTCAAAACTAAATAAGAAAACCGGACACATTCTACGTTACCCATTTTAGTCCCATCTCATTTTCATATCTGAATCCCAAAAGTACTAATTGTATTTTCTATTCTAATGTCTGTTTTGCTAATTACTAGTATTCTAGCAATTTTGTTTTTGTCCAATCTAACACAAAGATCAAAAACATGGCAAATGATGACAAAAAGAACACCAGCAAAGCAAAAGCACATGCAGACGAAATGCGAAAAAAGTTTCTAAAAAAATACGACGACGATTACAAATCAAAAAAGCTAGACTCTAAAAAAACAGATTGCGCTAGGCAAAGAAAAAGCTAGACTCTAAAAAGTATTCAAAATAGGCTCAAACCAGAGGCTTTTCGCCTTCGATGGGCTCTATTATTTCTGTAATTTCACCGTCGTTTATTTTCTGTAAAATTTCACATGATGCCTTTTTATGCAAAAACTCATTATTGTTTCCACACCTGTATGAAAAAGTACATCGAGGGCATCCAGCCTCGTTATTGCATGGACATTCTTTTACGATGGTGAGGCTTCGCTCAAATGCCTTTTCGAGTCTGTCGTATAATGCCTTGCTTGCACCATTTCCACCAATTGCTCCATCATAAATGAAGATCAAACCTGATGTGCCGAGTGAGATTCCACCTAAGTCCTGCGACACTCCTCCTGTGACCATATTGCTTCCTTCTATTATGATGTGCTCTGTTGCATGATATCCGCTTGCCTCTACATATTCTGGATTCTCAGATGATTCCATTTCTGAGCTTGGTGTTGGTGCATGAATTACGATTCCCTTTGTCACAAAATCATATTCTAGCGGTTTATCCAGTAGTACCTTTTGACCTTGGGTTACCTCCTGGCCTAATTCAATATTGACATAGCCGTAAACCTGTTTTTGTATATGCAGTTTGCAAAAATACACCTCTATTCCAAATGCACGCCTTTTCTCATAAACAGTCTCTATTGTAGGCCATTCTTCAGTTAGTGCCTTGGTATAATATGGATAGTCGCGCGGTATTGCAGCGAGCTTGGCGTATTGCTTTTGAGGGTAATCAAATTCCTTCACCTTATACCTGGTTCCAGCAAGAAAATAGATGGCAGATTCGTGCAGCTCTTCTAGTGCCATTGGCAAGACTCTTTCGCCTAGCTTTTTGTCATTATAGAAAATGTCAATGGACTTGCCTATTCCCCTAATGGAATACTCTTCCAGCATTTCTTTGATGGAATCATAGTTTGGCACATAGCGGTTTTCCTGCAAAATCAGATTGCCAGAGTCAACGTGTTTTTGGATTGCCTCGAAATGCTCTGATAACTCGTGCTTGACAATGGGTTTGTCGCACGCCATCGCAAGGACGTGAAATTCCTCGACAAACGGGTTTTTGGGGTCAATGTAGGTTTTTTCTACATCCTCAAAATAGTTGTCTGGGTGGTTCTTGTAGTATTGCGATATTGGGTCATTACCCAATGCCAGAAACGCAAATCCTCGCTGTCCTTTTCTTGCAGCACGACCAATTCTCTGCATCAGTCTGTTTACTGGAATGGTAGTTGAAATGACCCCATCCACATTTCCAACATCAATTCCAAGTTCCAGTGTTGGGGTGCACGATATTGACATTATCTTGTCTTCTTTGAATGACTTTTCAACAAAATTTCTATAGTTTACCATCAAGCCTGCACGATGGACTCGAATGTCGATTTTTTTCTTTTTTGCCTGCATTGCGACAAGCTCGGAATTTAAATGCGAATTTGAAAATACCATGGTTTTGTGTTTCTTTGTTACGAGTTTTTCAAGCAAGTCAATTGTCAGCGCTCGCTGTGTTCGTAGTGAAGGAAATACAATTACAAAGTCAGTTTCTCCTTTTTTACCAGATCCTGAGACTAGATGCATTTTTTCGCAAAAGAGATTCTCGCAAAATTCTTTAGCATTATCCAAAGTGGCAGAAGCTGCTACAAACTGGATCTTTTTGCAGACTCGCTTCAATCTTTTTATGATATAATGCACATTAGAGCCAAAAATCCCCGAATACACATGTGCTTCATCCACTACGAGAAATTGTAATCTCGTCAATAGGGATGCAAACTTTGTTCTGTACATCAAATGATAATGCACGACGTCAAAGTTTGTCACAATGATATTTGGTGGATTGTCTAAAATTTCCAGTCTGTCTTTTTGTTTTGTATCTCCATCAAAGATTGCTGCAGATAGGCCTACCATTTTTGCAATTTCCTGTATTTTTGGCAGCTGGTCACGTGATAATGCCTTTGTAGGATAGACAAATACGGCGGAAATTATGCCCAATTTTGCGTCTTTAGATATCTTGTGTATTACTGGTATTGCAAATGCCTCTGTTTTGCCAGACGCAGTAGGTGCAGTGATTATTACATTTGCACCAGAGATTATTTCCAGTATTGCATCTTCTTGGAACTTGTAGAATTTTGTAATGTTTTTTTCATATAGGTATTGTATTATTTCATCAGACAAACCCATTTCATCTACTGGTAGGCCAAATTCCGGATCGGGTTCCTTGATTGTCTTGTAATATGAAATATAGTCCTTGTTTGAAAATAAAACATCTCTAGTTATGGAGTCAGGTGTGTTGCTGCCTATCATAGATTCTATTTCATTTTTATCGCGAATAATTCCTTCCTCTTTTAGCTGAGAGTGCATCTCCTTTTTGTCCGGTGTCTGACCCTGATCGAATCTGGCCAAAAACTCCAAGTATACTTCGTCGATGTTTTTTGCATAATCGACAATGTCTTGTAGTCCGCACTTGGAACACGCAATCATGAATTTTTTGTTAAATGTTTTTTGAATGGAAATGCCAAACTCACATTTGGGACAGGAATACCTCAACTCACGCCCCATTAGGGGTAGTATGGATTTATGGTTTGGGTATGGTATTGTAACCCTCCCTACTTACTGATCGCATGCGTGCCTTACAAAAAATGGCCATTCTAAGATCAGCAAAGTTGGTAACAACGCGCACTTGGCCAAGTTTATCTATTTGGTATCACTTCACAATGGCATGGGAAGTAGTTCTGGAAGCTACCTGAGAGGAGTAGCAGAAGTTCACAGAAAGTACCATGCGGCCCTCAAGCGCGCAAAAAGCAGACAACAAGTTCTAAATGCTTATTGGAAGCACAAAAAAGAATCTGAACGCCTGCTGGCAAGCCATCTCCGAGACGAGATGGTTGAAGTAAAGCGCGTAAAGGACAAAATGGAATACAGATAGACAAATTGGAATAGGGATAAAACCCAAATTCCGCACTTTTTATGCCTTGAGCCGATACAGATTCTTTTCTAGTCGCTTATTTGCAAAGGCGTGATATTTTTTAACAATCTCAAATCCGAGATAATTTCGTTTTAGCTGCTTTGCAATCATCGCCACTTGGCCTGATCCCAGGAAAGGATCAAAGACAACATCGCCTTCCTTGCTAGAGTATTCTAGGATTTTTTTTACCAGTTCTGCAGGAAGCTTTGTAGGTGTTTTCTGGTCCCCTGTCCAATATTCACGTTTGATATCCCAGACGTCTTCTTTGTCCATATAGTGCAGAGAGCGACCTTGCTCGGTCTTTTCGGCCTTGCCAAATCTCACAAATGGATAGAATCTTCGCTTTTTGTTGTTTTTGCTCACATACACACAATGATAATGCGATGTGACAAACTTTGTTTTGGTCACTACGCCAAACTGGTATTTCCAAATTATGTGATTAATTGTGATAAATCCAACATCGTCTAGTGCATTTAAAATGTCTTTGAGGTTGTTCCACCCAGAAAAAACGTACATACTTCCAGAATCTTTGAGAATTCTATGCGCTTGCTTCATCCATTTTACGGTAAAATCGTAATAGTCCTTTTGCTTGATCTCATTATACCCCTGCATCACTCGTGATGCGGTTCGATTGTAGTTTTGCTTTGTTGCTCTAAAGTCAATTGCAAATGGTGGATCTGTAACGATTAGATCAATTTTGTTTTGGGACAAAAGCTGCATCCCTTCAATACAATTCATGTTGTAGATCTGATTCAGTGCTAGCTTGGCCAAATCTAATTATCCTTTGTGTTTGGACCAGACATCTTAGATGAGATGATTTTTTGCAACTCTTCATCTGTTTTGCCTGCAAAGTCGATTCCAAGTGATTTTGCAATAAATTCCATTTTCTGTCGCTCGTTTTGTACTGGTGCAGTAATGTTTGGCGTTGTATTTGTAATGCCTGCTAGCTGGTTTTGGATGTCGTTTTTCGTCTTGTTATATTCGCCCATCGCACGTCCAAGTTTTTTCGTAACCTCTGGGAGCTTTTTTGTCCCCAAGAGAGCAAACAGTCCTACAAAAATGATAATTATCCATTCACTGCCTGCAATGTTTAGCGAATACTCCAGCATGGCTTGATTTAGTCGTCTGCAAAAATAAGCCTAGCGAAAGTCTAGTTCTGATTAGCAGTCACCAACAATTCTACACAATCAAATTAAAGATCCAACTACGCCCTGAGATTCGATACGGATTCTAAAGGAGTGCTTTTTAAAAACATAGAAAAATCTCGAAATATCTGCAATTCTAGGCAGTCTGTGGCTCTAGGGATTTCTTTTTTGCAGCAGAGACTGCTGTTATGCCTAGACCCAATACAAAAAACACCAAGTACGGCATGGCGTTTCCAGAAAACTCTGAGATCAAGCCAGCAGCAATTGGACCAATGGACCAGCCTATTCCAAATGTAGTCTCGTATGCGCCAATTATAATTCCCTGGCTTTCCTTTGATGTCTTTCTTAGAATTATCTCTAGTGTCAGTGGAAAGATGATGGAGAACCCAAAGCCCAACAATAGCATTGCCAAGGAAAACTCTAGTATCGAATGCGACACAAACGATATTGCAAGGCCAGCAGCTATTGTACCAGTTGATGCAACCAGGGTGGTACTGGTGTGGCGCGCAAGTTTGTCCGTTAATGCTAGTGTAACTACACGTGATGCACCAAATACAAAATACAGAATCTCAATTTCCGTTGCCGACATGGTCCTGTCGTTTAGAAATGCAGGGTAAATCGTCAAAATCACCCCAAACGAAGATGCACAATAAATCAAAATCATAATTACCACTGGGAATTTTACTACCTGCTTTATTGCAGAAAGCGAAAACGTGGTGTTCTCACTTTGTGTGTGATTTTTTGTCAGCTGGATAGAAAAGATAATCGCAGATGCCATCACAAACGTTGCAATCTCAAATAATACTCTGTACGATACGTCAAGTCCTTCCAGAAGAAACGTGCCAATTAGCGGCCCAATCATAAATCCAGCGACGAAAAACCCCGTAAATCTTGCAATCTTTTTGACTCGAGTTTTGGCATCACTTGTACCAGAAATGATTGCCTCTGCAGGGGGCCAAAAAAATGCATGTGCAACACCAGTTACTGCGCGCAAGATCATCACCTCAGGTACTGTCTTTGCTAAAGAAAGTAAAAACACGGATGCACTGTTTATTGTAACTCCAACGCATAACAGCACACCACTGTTGAACCTATGAAGCAACATTCCAACAAAAACTGGAATGAGCATGTATGGAACAAAGTTTGCAAGGCCGATTAACCCAAGTTCTGCGTATGATGCACCAATTTCGTTTTTTGCAAAAATTGGAACAATTGGATTGTGAATACCATAAGATACTCCAATCAAAAGACCAGTAATGTTGAGTAAAATAATAATTCTATTCATTTGTATGCTGCAACCATTATTGCGCCACCCATTAGATCAGTGTCAAATTCTACTCGCGAGAATTTCTCTAGTAATAATCCTTCCAGCTTTTTATTTTGCGGCCAGAGCTTGTATGTACCATATAAGGTACCAAACTTGAGTCCTAGTCTTCCACCAACCGCAAATGCGATTATTGGTAATATTATTCTAAGATAAAATGAGACACCTGCTCGTGCGACAATATCATCTGGCTTTCCCAAATCCACAATAACAAATCGTCCACCTTTTTTCAAAACTCGGTGGATTTCAGAAATTGCAATTCTTAGATTTATTGCATCACGCAGAGAATATCCGCACAATACTGCATCGAATTGGTCTTCCTTGAACGGAATATGCTCAAAAACACCACATGACATGTCAGGCGATTTTGTAAAATACGTGCCGGTATTATGTAACATCGGCACAAGAGGATCATAAAGCGTAATTGTGATGTTACCATTGCAGATCTTTTCTGCAGTCTTGGACATGTTGCCAAACCCAGAACCCGCATCCAAGATACTATTTCCTGGGATGACTCTGTTTGTGATTCCACGGATTCGATGTTCTTTGTCTTTGCCAAGCGAAATGTACGAGTTTACTTTGTCATAAATTGGAATTATCTGGCGTAATACTTCGATTACTTCTCCCCAATAGCTTCCTAGGCCCATTGGCTTGGATACGAATAAGACATAATTTGTAGTAACTAGACTAGTTTGGCTTTGGGTATTTACTCTTGGCAGTAGTCGAGTATTTTTCAACATCTGCGTCGCTTACCATTTCTAGGACTCTGTTCTGCTTGGTGACTCGAGACATTCTGATACTTTTTTCCTCCTTTGCCTCTGCTCGTAGTTCAATTGCGGCAATTGCTAAGGCGGATGCGTCCTCTAGAGACATCTCATCGGTATAGTTTTTCTCCAAGAATGCGTTTACATCGTCGGCTCCTGCACCAATTGCGACTGCTGCATATGAGACAAATGTTCCTGAAGGGTCAGTAACGTAGATTCTATTTCCGCTCTGGTCCACACCAGAAATGATTAGCGCTACGCCAAATGGCCTCACACCTGAATACTGGGTATATTGATGGCATCTGTCTGCTAGGTGCTTTGCCACTGTTTCCACTTCGACTTCCTCATCATAGATTAGCTTGTGGCTTTGGGAAAATGTTCTTGCATCATCAACTTGGACTCGGGCGTCTGGGATGTAGCCAGCTGCTGCAATTCCAATATGATCATCTACTTGGAATATTTTTTGTGTAATACCGGAAACCTGGAGTTTTCTTGGGATCTCTTCAACCGCCATTACTACTCCGTCCTTGCTTTTGACACCTACTGCCAGCGTTCCGCGCTTTACTGTCTCAATTGCATATTCTACTTGGTATATTCTTCCATCCGGTGAATACATTGTAGGCGTCATGTCATATCCGCGTGCTGGCATCATAATACAAAAACTAAATTTTTTGTCAATTTAAGCGTTAGTTGATGAATTCAGCCTAGTCCAAGGCAAATTGGAAGAGATTTGGAAACATTCTTCAAGCAAAACCAGTCCTGATCGTACCTGAGCCTGGAGCAGGTGGATCAGATCAAAGAAATGGTTGCCCGCAAATCAGGATCTGCATGAATGCCAGATCGCGACGTAAAACGAATGCTCCCTTTTGTCTTTACAGGCACAGGGGGCGTATTTACCAGACCTCAATAATTATGTCGTTATCGGATATCAGATGAATCCAAACCATCTTGCACAGTAAATGGGCCCGGATTACAAGGCAATTTCACATCACCTCAATGTATGTCCAAAAAAAATCTAGTCACAAAGCTTGGAAAAAAATACAGAGCAACACATCATTTATGTAATTATTTGGAAGCGAATATTTTGGCGCCAGATGATGTTATGCAAAACTGGCGCACCAAATGTACTGCAAAATAGTCTATATCTGAATTGCAATTACTATTTGGTCTTCTTTTTTGATAAACACCTACAAGCTTTGCTTTGAAACCATACTTTTTGTGGCCTAATTTTACTGCGTTTTGCGCCTTCAATTTTGTTGTAAACCATACCGTCCATCAATGCAGTATCCGTCTGGTTCGCCGCACATCCCGCAGGAACTATTTCACCAACAGGGTGTTTTTGACTAGCGGTGCCTTACCGGTATTTTTTGCGGTCAGAACAAAGACCAATCCATCTGAAAACGTAAACCAGATCGACGTCTTGACTCCATTTCCGCTTTTTTGTAGGTCTCTGGGTTGATGTCTTGTGTTTGTCCGGACTGCCAAGTTATCTGACTCATCACTATGTGATGATGCGATCAAATATTTTACGGTAAACAATTCTCAACAGACTTAAATAGAATTTGGATCGAGAGATCTCGATCAAATTGGTTCAGGCAGATCCATTCAAGAATGCACTAAAACAACTTGATGATGCTTGCGCAATTCTCAAAGTTGACAAAGGCGTCAGAGACTATTTGGCAGAACCAAACAAGGTTTTGCGAGTAAAACTTCCAGTGAAAATGGATAACGGAAAAATCCGAACATTCATTGGATTTAGAAGCCAACACAACAACGACCGCGGTCCATACAAGGGAGGAATCAGATACTTTGATCCTGAAGGTGGCATCGAGTACATGGAAAAAGAAGTCAAGGCATTATCGTCTTGGATGACTTGGAAGTGTGCAGTAGTAGACGTACCTTTGGGCGGTGGAAAAGGAGGAATCTTCGTCAATCCGAAAAAAGAAAAACTATCTGAGGGTGAACTTGAAAGATTAACCAGAAGATATGCATATGCAATCTCTGAGATTATAGGACCGCAAAAGGACGTTCCAGCACCAGACGTGTATACGACAGGCAAGGAAATGGCCCAAATTATGGATGTTTACGGTAAGGTTTCTGGCAATGAATATCAACCAGGAGTTATCACCGGCAAACCAATTCCATTGGGTGGCTCGCTTGCAAGAAACGTTGCGACTGGTCTTGGATGCGCATACTGTGTCCGCGAAGCTGCAAAGACAATCGGCCTTAAACTAAAGGGGGCAAAGGTTGTCATTCAGGGATTCGGTAACGCGGGAACATTTACTGCAGAGTACCTACAAAAAATGGGTGCAAAAATAATCGCAGTAAGTGATACCAAGGGTTCAATAATTAATCCAAACGGATTAGACCCAAAAAAAGTCCTCGAGTTCAAAAACAAGACTGGCTCCGTAGTCGGCTATCAAGGAAGCAAGAAAATCACTACTGAACAACTACTAACCACAAAATGCGACATTTTGATTCCAGCAGCATTGGAAAACCAAATCAACGCATCGATTGCAAGAAAACTCCAATGCAAAATCATTGGCGAAGCTGCAAACGGTCCAACAATGCCCGAAGCAGACCCAATCATCTACCAGAAAAAGATAGTTGTCATTCCAGACATATTGGCAAACTCTGGCGGTGTTTGCATATCATACTTGGAGTGGGTCCAAAACAACATGGGCTACTATTGGTCGTTTGACGAGGTAGCATCAAAGATGGAAAGCCACATCACACGTGGATTCCGCGACACACTTGCACTGTCCAAAAAGCATAAAATCGACATGCGACGCGCAGCGATGGTTCTGGCAGTTGACAGAGTTGTTGAAGCATTCAAAGCTAAAGGCCTATGGCCATAAACTTTTCTATTTTTATCATATATGCTAAAATTATGTCCAATTCGATGCTAGTTTCATGGCAAACAAGCACACCATAATAGTAATTGCGTCAATTGTTGTGATTACAGGCTCTCTTGGATATTCTTCGGTTAATGCAATTTCTGCACATGGCTTGGAGTTTTCATGGCCTGGCAAGTTTGACTTCCTCTCTGTTATGAATGACAAGACTGTAAATGTGTGCAATCCATCTGGTTTGCCATCATCGTTTTCCAAATATTCCTTTACGATATTCTATGACGGAAATGATCTTGGCACATTTAGCACCGGCAGGGGAGGCCTTGGGCCAAACAGCGACGGAATTGTGGTTGGCAAATTTGTCTCAGAGAACGACAGAATGGCAAGCATATTCTTTTCATTTTTGGACACTGAAACAGGAGGAACTGATGTGACTCGAATCAACACAGATAAAATTAAAGTTACCACACAGCTGGAATCCACAATACTTTGGATGGTTCCGCATATTGTAACACAGGAATATCTCGGCGTGGAATTCATTGATATGATAAACAAGCCGACAAGCTGCGAAAAATAATGTCTGATATACTGGTCATAAAAAATACTGGCCTGGAAGGCCCAGGTAAAATAGGGGAACTGCTAGAGTCTGATGGATATAATCTACAGATAGTTTCTGCAAAAAGGCAAAAGATTCCAGAACTGGATCATGCGATGGTCTTGGTCTTGGGTGCACCAGAGAGTGCAAACGATGATCTACAGTATCTCAGGGACGAGCTATCGTTAATACAAAAAGCAGTGCAAAATAACATCCCTATACTTGGGGTCTGCCTTGGCTCGCAGCTCATCGCAAAATCATTTGGAGCTGAAGTATATCCGGGACCAAAAAAAGAGATTGGATTTTACCATGATGTAATACAAGACAAGGCCGCAAAATCGAGCCTGTTTTCAGGCCTGTCCGACCCGTTTTCGGTATTTCATTGGCATGGTGACACATTTGATATTCCATCTGGGGCGAAAAGACTCGCTTATTCGGAATTGTATAACCAAGCATTCCAGTATGGGACGGCGGTTGGAGTGCAATTTCATTTTGAGGTAGACTCGGATACGATAAAATCTTGGCTTGATAACACACAAGAAAATCTGAATGTACCGTATCTGGATCCAAAAAAGATCCGATCGGAAATTGACGACAATATCGGCATAATCCAAAAAAACATGAAAATATTTTACAAAAACTTCAAGTCAGAATTCAAACTTTGACACAAATTTAATATACAGAACTGGGGTGTGTCCGATCACGTTATGAAATCAACTCAGAAAATTTTCGATGAAACAATGAAGACAGACCACAAGGTTATCACCGAGGATGTCTCTAAATCAATTCTAAAAGCATACGGCGTTAAAGTCCCGCCATATGCACTAGCAAAGACTGCAACAGAAGCAGTCAAGGCATCCAAAAAAATCGGATTCCCACTAGTAATGAAAATTGTTTCCCCACAAATTCTTCACAAGACTGATGCAGGTGGAGTCAAAGTTGGAGTTGCAAATGCAAAAGAAGTCAAAAAAACATTTGATTCTATTATTAAGAATGTGAAAAAATACGACAAGAAAGCCGAGATCAAAGGAGTCCTCTTGGAGAAAATGGTTCCAAAAGGAGTCGAAATGATCGTCGGACTACAGGTCGATCCTCAATTCGGCCCTGTGATAATGGCAGGCCTTGGTGGTGTGATGACTGAGGTCTTCAAAGATGTAGCATGGAGAATGCTACCAATCACCATGTCAGATGCAAAGTCCATGATTGAGGAACTAAAGTCTTCAAAATTATTCAAGGGTTTCAGAGGAAGCGCACCAATTGATCTGAACATGCTTGCAAAGGCACTAGTCCAGATAGGCAAAATCGGCGTAGATAACGCATCACATGTCAACAGCATTGATTTCAACCCAATAGTGGTATATCCAAAATCCTACTTTGTCGTAGATGCAAAAATAATCCTTGCAAAAGAGGTAAACCCTAGTGCAATATCAAAAGCAACACCAAACGCACAATTCATGGAGAAGTTCTTTACTCCTGCATCAGTTGCACTAGTAGGTGCATCTGCGACACCGGGAAAGGTCGGAAACTCTGTCTTGGACTCTCTTGCAAAACACGACTACAATGGATTAGTATATCCAATCAACCCAAAGTCAGAAGAAATTCTTGGGGTAAAATGCTATCCCTCAATTGAGGCGATCCCAGGAAACGTAGACCTTGTAGTGGTTTGTGTTGATTTGTCAGTCACACCACCAGTATTGGAGCAATGCGCAAAGAAAGGAATACACAACGTGGTTATCGTATCTGGTGGAGGAAAGGAGCTTGGAGGAGAACGTGCAGCATACGAAGCTCAAGTTAAAGAATTATCAGAAAAGCACAAAATCCGAATTATCGGTCCAAACTGCATCGGAATGTTCAATGCAGCAAATAGACTTGACTGCGCATTTCAAGGCCAAGAAAGAATGGTCAGAGCGAAACTTGGAAATGTCGCATTGCTATCACAATCTGGTACAATGGGGATTAGTTTCCTAGAGTCTGCTGACTCGTTTGGTCTATCCAAAATGGTCAGCTATGGAAATCGCTCCGATGTAGATGAAGCAGACATGATCTGGTATCTGGCATCAGACCCACAAACCAAAGTAATTGCACTATATGTAGAAGGTTTTGGAGATGGACGCAAGTTCATCGAGACTGCCAAACGAGTAATGGCTGAAAAGAAAAAACCAGTCGTAATTTGGAAGAGCGGAAGAACCGAGGCAGGCGCAAAACAAGCAGCCTCTCACACCGGATCACTTGGAGGCTCTAACGCTATTATCATGGGAGCATTCAAGCAAGCAGGAATCATCTCAGTTGATAGCTACCAGGAACTAGTGGCAGTAACAAAGGCACTAGCATGGCAACCAGCTGCCAAAGGAAACCGGGTCGCAATGTGTAGCAACGGTGCAGGTCCTATGATTGGAGGAATCGACCAGTTTGAAAGACTGGGGATACAGCTTGCAACAATCTCTCCAAAAATACTAGAAGAGATGAAGGCACATTTCCCACCGACATATGTCATCGGCAAGGGCAACCCCGCAGATGTCACAGGAGGCGCAAACGCAGAAGATTATAGATACACCATAGAAAAATTCTATGAAGAACCAAACGTCGATATCGTGATGCCTTGGTTTGTATTCCAAGACGACCCACTGGAGGAGACCATAATACAACACTTGGCTAATTTCTCAAAGCAACAGAAAAAACCACTGCTTGTAGGCGGAAACGGTGGTCCGTACACAAAGAAAATCTCTGCACTAATCGAAAAAGAGGGGGTGCCGGTTTATGACGACCTTCGAGACTGGACAGCAGCTGCCTCTGCACTTGCTCAATGGGGCAAGCACCTCTAAAGGTTTATTTCAAGTGTGAATTTTTCCTAGGATCATGGCTTTAGTTACGACTTCAAAATCAAACGGAATTGCTACAGTCAAGATCAACAGGCCAGACAAGCTTAATGCAATGAACACAGATGTTGCACACGAACTCGTCTCTGTATTCACACAACTAGACACTGACAATGACGTCAAAGTCATAATCCTCACAGGAGAAGGCGAAAAGGCATTCTCGGCAGGAGCAGACATTGAATACATGTCAAAGATTTCTGCAGACGAATCAGTAGAATATGCAAAACTTGGACAACTAGTCACCAATACAATTGAGCTGGTGTCCAAGCCGACAATTGCTGCAGTCAATGGATTTGCACTGGGAGGAGGATGCGAGGTTGCAATGTCTTGCGATATTAGAATTGCAGCAGATACTGCTCGGATGGGCCAACCAGAGGTAACAATAGGAATTCCACCCGGATGGGGAGGAACCCAGAGACTGATGAGAATTGTAGGGATTGCAAAGGCAAAGGAGCTTGTCTATACTGGAAAGATGATTAAAGCCGATGAGGCATTGCAAATCGGCCTAGTCAACCAGGTGGTACCTTTAGCATCATTGATGGAAGAGACACTAAAGATGGCAAACCAAATTGCGTCAAATTCCGTTTCCGGAGTAAAAATGTCCAAAATAGCAATCAACAAGGGTCGAAATGCAGATCTCGATACGGGTCTAGGAATAGAACTATTGGCGTGGAGAAACTGCTTTACCGATCCAGACAGAGAACAACGCATGACTGCGTTTGTAAACAAGTCCAAAAAGTAAGCTATACCTAACTTTTCTTTATTATTACTATTCTACTAGGGGTGAAAAGCTTATTATAATTTGGAACGACTTGTGAGTTCATGGCAACCGAACAAACACAAAGACTCGTAACAATCACTCCAAAAGCAGCGGAGAAAATTGCCGAGTTTATGAAAGAAGAAGCAGACAAGCCAGAATACCTGAGAGTATATGTTCAAGGTGGCGGATGCTCGGGCCTTTCCTATGGAATGGGCTTTGAGGCAAAGCCGGAAGAAGATGACACTGTCATCGAAGAGCAAGGAGTCAAACTACTAGTTGACAGCTATTCACAAGAACACCTCAAGGGCGCAAACATCGACTACATCGAGTCTCTGATGGGATCCGGATTTAAGATCAACAATCCAAATGTTACAAAATCCTGCTCTTGCGGACACTCTTTTAGCACCGAATAACCCCTTCATTTTCTCATTTTTGTAATTTTTTATGCGTTTATCATCGTAAGCACTTATATCTGTGAACTGAAGAACAAGGCTATTGATCTTTAGGAGGAATATTTTCATATGCCACCAACAGGAATTGTCAAATATCACGTTAAGCTATCCTTTGAAGTTGATGGACTCGTTGAAAGAGCAGACATCATAGGCGCAATCTTTGGCCAGACCGAAGGTCTGCTAGGCCCAGAGATGAACCTAAATGAGCTCCAACGGCTATCAAAAGTCGGAAGAATAGAAGTAACTGCGACAAGCACTACAAACACCACTAAAGGTGATGCACTAATACCAATGTCGACTGACGTTGATACCGCATCGCTAATAGCTGCGGCAATTGAAAGCATAGACAAGGTAGGTCCATTCGACTGCAAGTTCAAGCTAACCGCAATCGAGGATGTACGTGCCACAAAAAAGGACGACATTATCAAACGCGCAAAAGAGATCAAGCAGCAATGGGCTACAAAGACCATTTCAGAAGGCGAAACAATGCTCAAGGACATTCACGAGGGAACCTCGACATCTGGAAAGCTCACAACATACGGCAGGGGTAAGCTTCCATGTGGACAGGGCGTCTTTGAGTCTCCTTGGATTATCCTAGTTGAGGGAAGAGCAGACGTAATCAATCTGCTCAGGGCAGGAATCGACAACTCATTAGCAATAGATGGCGCACGAATCGACGAATCAATTCGTGAATTGTGCGACCAAAAGGACAAAATCGTTGCATTCCTAGATGGAGACAGAGCAGGCGGATTCATACTCAAAGAGCTCAAAAGTGTAGTCGATATTGATGTGGTACACCGAGCACCCGAGGGAGTCGAAGTCGAAGAGCTCACTCCGCAGCAAATAGCTGACATACTAAAGCCAACAATTGAGGAAATGAATAATCCAAAGGCAAAACCAACACTGAGTGACCCTAACGACAAGCCAATGGCAGAGATTGCAGGAAAGACATTTTCGCAAATCAACGAAACACTAGAAGCAATTGGCCTTGACTCAAGCAAAAACGAAGTCTTTAGGGTTCCAATATCGGAACTTGTCTCTAAACTTTCAGTTCAAACCGGCATCAAATACCTGATACTTGACGGAATTGTGACACAAAGATTGGTAGATGGAGCAAAGCAGGCAGGTATCGAGTGTGTAATAGGACACAGAGTTGCCAACCTGACTAACAAGGACGGAATTTCGCTCAAGACATTTACCGAACTTGGTGTCGCATAAACTCTTTAACTCTTTTTTCTTTTTTGTTATACAATGACAGAGCTAAAAATCCAGCACCTGATCACACTTACTGAATTGTTATCTAAGGGTGCAAAAAATAACTATGTCGCTATCACTACCAGTACTTTGGGAAAGCAAATCGGAAAATCCCAACAGGCAGCATCAAAGCATCTATTGGAGCTAGAACAGGGCGGATTCATATCTAGAATTACTGCAGGTAGAAAGGTCTCTGTAAAACTGACGCAAAGGGGGTATGAACAAATCTCTGAAATCTATGGGATTCTAAAAAACAACCTAGAGTCGACGCCGTCCACAATCGATGTTGACGGTGTACTGGTTGCGGGAATGGGAGAGGGAAAATACTACATGTCGCTCAAGGGATACACAAAACAATTTTTGCACAAAATTGGCTATGTTCCTTTTCCTGGTACACTTAATGTCAAGCTGGACAAAAAAGAGCAGATTGAATCACTGCGCCAGCTTGCAAACCTAGAAGGAGTCAAAATAGACGGATTCTCTGATGGAAAAAGAACATACGGGTGGGTCCGGTGTTTTGCGTGCAAAATTAACGGTAAAGTCGACGCGCAGCTCATACTATTAGAGAGAACTCATCATGATCTATCCACAATAGAAATAATATCAAAGGCAGAGATTCGCAAAAAATTGGGACTCAAAGACGACGCAAGCCTCTCCATTAGAATCAAAGTCTAGATTCCGTGCAGCGCCTCACCGTACTCTTTTTCTATCTTGGAGCTGGAGTATTCCGGAATTGGGGACTGGAGCCTTGCCACCCGAATATTTAGGCCAAGACTCTTGCAGCCATCTGTAATGAATTTTTCTTGGTGTACCTGGTCGTATCCAAGCGCGATAATGTCCGGCTTTACTCGGGACACTGTCTTGAAAATGTCGCCTTCACTACCTATTAGACAGAGTCCCACCATTGAGAGCGAACCAATGAGCTCCTGTCTCTGTTCTTCAGCGTGGAGCGGTCTTCTTTTTTTCATTTTTACTGCGGTATTTCCTGTAGCAATTACTACTACTAGCACATCACCAAGTGCCTTTGCCGCATTTAGCGTGTAAATGTGGCCTGGATGAATAATATCAAAGACTCCACCAGCTAAAACAACATGCAGGGCGCTTCTACCAAACTCTGTTAGGGCGTTGTTTTCTGATATCATTAGATTTTTTTTCAATACTGTAATTCTTTCTTGGATATAGGATTCTGAAAGATTTGTACGCCTAATTGTATGCTCTATTGGGTTTTGTCCTGTTAGTGAGCAGACATAAAGCGATGATAAGATTCCTCTGTCTATTACGTCCAAAGCATTAGCTCTACTCTGTTGTGGTTTTTAATTTGTTCTATAGTTCTGGCTCTATTCCCTTGGCTATTCGCAGTGCATCCACAAGTCCGTCTGCATATCCTATAGACAATATTGCAAGCTCGTCCTGGCCCTGGGAGTAGAATCTCTCTGCGTCCTTGATGTACAAGTCTGCATTCTCTAGAACTCCTGCAAATTCCTTTGAATCCTTGTAGTATGGTGCGATTTGGTCCAGCGCTCGCCGGACCATCGGTATGTATTTTTTCATCATTTGTGCAGAAATCTTTTCTATTTTTGGAGTATTGTCTTCTGGAATGGTAAAACAATGTCCGAGCACCTTTAGTGCGTCCGATTCTGTAAAGTGCATTATTCCGGGAATTATTATTGTGTGCGGTGGCGCGCCAAAGTCATGCTTTGCCAAATCAGAGAATCTTGCAGCAATGATTTTTTGGTCGTCCTGACCTATCCTTGATGCGATAATTCCATATGTATCAGCAGAGAAAACTTTACGGTTTTGCTCTTTTTCCTGATCCAATAGACTTGATATGGCGTCTTTGGGATCCAAAAAGAAATTCCT
Source organism: Nitrososphaerota archaeon (assembly GCA_016872055.1). NCBI lineage: Archaea > Thermoproteati > Nitrososphaerota > Nitrososphaerota archaeon. Next base: position 149,934 of record VHBH01000003.1, on the reverse strand, counting down.
GTTTTGACTCCATTCTAATAATACTATGGTGTGGTTTCCCAATTTCAAATTCTCAAATATCGTATAATACGCAGTAGAAGATGGAATCCCACTCATTATGGTCACTGTCTTTCCCACCTTGTAAAAGTGGAGGCCGCATTCTCCAACCAATGATGTTATAGCTGATGATGCGTGGATTGTGTCAGTTATGATGCCTTCTTGGATTGCTCGCACACGCAACTCGATATGCGTTGTGGCAATGTACGGGTCGCCATAGGACAATAACGAAACCTTACCGTTCTTTGCTGCCTCTAGGATTTCCCTTCCGTCCTCGACCAGCCACCTTGGCGCCAGCTTGAATTGCCCCCTTGTTATTTCTTGGAGAAACCCTATCTGATTTTCTGGCATGGGGCTTGTAAACTGCTCAAAATACACAACGTCTGACTCTGAGATTATTTTTCTTGCCTTTTCAGATAATGCTTGCGAGCCACCAATTCCTAGGCCAACAAAGACTAGCATTATTTTTCTATCTTTGTGTCGTGGAGTCGTTTTAGGTGATGCAGAGTGTTTCTGATTACTTCAATGCCACGGAGGTATTCGTTCATGGATACTCGCTCATCAATTGTGTGAGATGCGTGCGGGTCTCCTGGACCATATGTAACAACAGGAATATTCCACAATGTGCCAATGATGTTCATGTCCCCTGTCCCTGTTTTTCTGATCAATGACGGCCTCTTGCGCTCCACATCCATCACTCCTAGCGTGAATGCTCGAACTAGGGGCGAGTTCATTGGCGCCTCAAACGGCTCTGTTTCGTCTATTACAGAGTATAGTGCTTCTACTTGTTGCTTTGATGATAGCTCTGCGACCTTGGTTGCTATTTTTTCTCCCACTACCTTGCAGTTGAGCGTTACTGGGATCCTAATGTCCATTATGGTATGGCATTCCTTTGGGGTGACGTTGTGGCTATCCCCTCCCTTGATTTCAGTGATGGTTGCAGTCAGCATCATTCCCTTTGATTGGCCTTCCTGGTTTTCCTCCAGTGCTTTTTTGAGCTCTGCGGTGAACTTCAAGGATTCTTCGATTGCGTTTCTTGCAAGCCATGGGGCAGATGCGTGTGCCGAGTCACCCACATTGATTTTAAGATTGATTGCGATTCTTCCCTTGTAAGCTATTGTGACATTTGTTATCCCTGATGGCTCACCAAAGACTGCATAGTCGATGTCGAGCTTTTGCTTTGCCAGGTTTTTGATTCCTGTTGCGTTTCCTTCCTCGTCTACTGCCCCAACAAAAATTATGGTACCGTTATTTTTGTGGACTGTTGATGCTGCCAGGAGCATTGCCATAAGTGGAGCCTTCGCATCGGATGCTCCCCTACCGTATAGAAAATCACCTTCCTTTCGGACCTTTACTTTACCCGGCACTGTATCCATATGGCCACAAAGCAAGACTCGTGGTGAGCCGGAGCCAATTGTCGCAATTAGGTTTCCCACTTCATCGATTTTGATGTTGTCAAATCCCAAGTCGTCACACTTGTCTGCCAGAAATTCTGCCATTGGCTTTTCTGCTAATGACGGCGTGTACAGACGCAGTGCCTTCTCTAGCATTTTAATAGAGAACCTTGGGGTTATTGTAAATGACGAGTCCATCTTTTTAATTTCCTGATTTTACTGCGTATTCTAAAATCTTTGCGGCAATGTTGACGCCGGTGACCCGGGCAACATTTCTGTATTCAGTAGTATTGTTTATCTCATGAATAACTATGCCACGCTCTTTGCTCTCCATTAGGTCAATTCCCACTATTTGACCCTTGACGCATTCCTTTGCCTTGATACAGACTTCTTCTAGTTCTGGGGTTATCTCGCATACTTCTGCAGTGCCTCCAAGGTGGGTGTTTGTCTTCCAGTTTTCTGTCGTGGAATTGCGATATATGGCGCCTACCACCTCGTCTCCAATCACTATGGCTCTAATGTCTCGTGGTGGCCTTTGAACAAATTCTTCTAGATAATGAATCTGGTAAATTGGGTACATTTTTTCCCGCTCTTCTATGATTCCTTCGGCCGCCTCTCGGTTGTTGAGCCTCTGGACCATTCTGCCCCAGCTTCCTACGGTTGGCTTGATAACCTTTGGATAACCAACTCTGTCCAGTGCGTCTAATGCAGAATCCTTGGAAAATGCCACACTCACATATGGCGTTTCAATTCCAGCGTTTCTTAGCAAAGTATGTGTGAATAATTTATTGCCTGCATAAACTCCGCAGTACAAATTGTTAATGACATTAGCGCCCATTCCTTCTAGTGCCGCTGTTGCGTGCAGATTTCTGTAATAGCTGACGCATCTTTGAAGTACTGTGTTGTATTGGGATTTTTTATCGACATCTAGCACGAGATTCTTACAGTCTACCATTTCGATTTTAATATCTAGTTTTTGGGCAGCCTCGGTGAGGGCTTTTTCTTCTGGTCGAACAGTATCGTAGAGAATCGTTATCGGGTGGCTCACTGGCCCCAGTCCTCTCCGACGCTTTGAGCTGGCTTAAGCCCAAATCCGCCTGAGGCCTTGGTTAATTCAAAGCTTGCCCCACAATCTGAGCAAGTTACCAGTTCGCCTTCTACGGCATCACTTGGAATTGAAATATCCGAATCACATTCAACACATTTTGCCATGGTTAATCCTTACTGTCCTTTACGTCATTAATTATCTTTCTTTCAAGTTTGTTATCAAGTGGGATTTCCAACAGGTCGCCCATTCTGAGGTTTTTAAGACCTGCAGCTACTGCCTTTGCCTGGTTGTCGTCCTTTGGCAGGCCAAGTATTGACATGAGATATGCAGAACCACTTTTGCCGGCTAGCTCCCCAAAGACGATTCTTCGCCTGTTGCCTACGATTCGCGGCGGAATTGGTTCGTAAGCTGCCGGATTTCTTAGAATGGCCGCCAGGTGGGTTCCTGCCTTGTGCTTGTATGCTGTTGGGCCCACAATTGGTTTGGAGTCGTATGGTGGAATGCCTGTGTATTCTTCGATTAGTCTTGATAGGTCAGTCAGCATGTCTAGTCTGAAATCATTTGGGGATCTATAGAGATATGTCATTGCAACTGCAACTTCTGCCAAAGACGGTATGCCTGTTCTCTCGCCAATTCCGTCTATTGTGGTGTGAATTTGGTCTGCCCCTGCATCAATTCCTGCAAATGCGTTTGCAACGGCTAGGCCAATATCATTGTGGCAGTGCACATCTAGCGGGACTTTAATTTTTTCTTTTACCATTTTTACAAAGTTGAACATACCTTTTGGTCTCATTATTCCTACAGTATCTGGCAGACTAATTCTGTCAACGCCGGCCTCCTCGATTGCCTTGCATACTTTAAGCAGAAATTCCGGGTCTGCACGGGAACCGTCCTCTACAGTGAATCTCATTTTTAGGCCATGTGATTTTGCATATTCTACTGTCTCTACCGCTCTGCGCAATGCCTCTTCTCTTGTAATTCTTAGCTTATCCTTCATGTGAATATCTGATATTCCAAGATAGGTTGCAGTCCATTTTGGGTCACATTTTAGTGCAACGTCTACGTCTTCCTTTAGTGCGCGAACATGCGCTACAATATCTGCCTTCAGGCCTTGCTTGATGATTGTCTTTGTCGCCTCAAAATGATCTTCAGATACTACTGGTGAAATCTCAATTTGGTCTACGCCAAAATAATCAAGCATCCATGCAATTTGGATTCTCTGCTTGTTGGTAAATGTCACACCTGGGTGCTGTTCGCCCTCTCGAAGCGTACTGTCCAATACGTGGATTCTTCGAGGCTTTTTGTCATACTCGTTGTGCAGGTGTGCGTAATAGTTTGGGTCACTCATTGCAGAGATAGCAAGCCGTAATACTAGTTATAAACAATTCGTACTAAAAACGGCATAAATCAGAGTAAAAAAGGTGAATTTCGGCTAGAAGCGAAAAAACTGACTCGAATTTCGCTTTACGTTACTTCGCGCAGTATTATTACGGTGTTCGTGTCGGATACACCAGGCACTTTGCGTAGTGAATCAATTGCCAGATTAATCTCTGTGATGTTTGGAGATGAAATTATTACTGCAATGTCGTACTGTCCTGTGATTTCGTATACTGTCTTAACCCCGTCTAATTTGGTGAGTCTTGCAGAAACTTTTGATGTGTCCATTGATGATTCCACTGATATGAGTACAATTGCCTTGGTAGAATTTTTCTCGCCAATTTCTATTGTGAATTTTTTGATTATCTGATTGTCGGTGAGATTTTTGACTCTTCTTCTCACGGCAGATTCTGATAGCTTGAGTTTTTTACCAATATCAACAAATGATTCCCTAGAATCATCCTTTAGGATTTTTAGAATTTCGTCGTCTACTTTATCCTTGTACATTCTTTCTTCTCTCTGATTCCTTGGTAAATAATCTATCTAATACTTCTAATACTTTTGTTATTTCTACCTCGCTCATTACTAGAGGTGGTAGGAATCGGAGTATGTTTCTGCCTGAATATAACAGCAAGACACCTTCCTGTATGCCATCTAATAGTATGTCTTTTACTTCGAACTTCATCTCTACTCCAATCATCATGCCTTTGCCACGAACATCTCGAATGATTGGGTGTTTTGCCTTTAGCTTTTCTAGGCCTAACATGAATATTTTTCCCATCTTTGCTGCATTGTCGACTAGTCCGTCTTGGGTTAATGCTTGGATTGTTGCAATACCTGCCGCACATGATAATGGATTTCCGCCAAATGTGGAGGAATGCTCACCCTTACTCATTGCTGCCAGTATGTCTGGTCGAGTGAGTGTCGCGCTCATTGGTACGCCGCCTGCAATACCTTTTGCCAAGCAAATGATGTCTGGGATAGTATTCCAGTGGTCAGACGCCCACATCTTGCCAGTTCTCCCTAGGCCAGCTTGTATTTCGTCAAAGATTAGCAGGATTCCGGACTCATCGCACAACTTTCGAACATCTTGGAGGAATCCGTCTGGTGCCACATTGATTCCACTTTCTCCCTGGATTGGCTCCATTATCACAAATGCAGTATCAGCGTCAATCTTGGTTCGTAGAGTTTCTATATCACCAAATGGTGCGAATGCCACTTTTTCTACCAATGGCATGAATGATTTTCTGTATTTTGGATTAAATGTTATAGACAGTGATCCAAGTGACTTTCCGTGGTATGATCCGTTCATTGCAACCATTCCTGATTTGCCTGTGAACTTTCTTGCAAATTTTATTGCAGCTTCTACTGCCTCTGTGCCACTATTGCCCATGTGCACCTGTGTTAGTCCCTTTGGAGCAACTCTCATTAGATTGTCAAGGAATTCTTCTCTAGTCTTGTTGTATAATGACGTGTGAACCGTAATTACTTTGTCTAACTGTGCCTTGAGTGCAGCCACTACTCGAGGGTTTCTGTGGCCTACCAATGCGACGCCGTATCCTCCCATACAATCAATGTATTCTTTACCATTGATGTCGTATAGTTTTGCACCTTCGCCGCGCTCTATAGTTATTGGGAAACGCTGATACATGTTACCAAGATAATCATCTTCAGTCATTTTGTGATCACCGTGCATTTTGTGTGGGATATTGCAGAAGATACTGGGTTTTCTCGTTGGCCATTGCCAATTAATGCCTCTTTTACACCCATATCCAATGCTTCTGTGGCTGCTAGGATTTTTTTCTCCATCCCAAAGCCTACCTTTGGTCGAATCTCTTTTGCCTCTGCATTTGTCATCTTTTCTACAAGCTTATCGTTCATTAGCAAACCGTCGACATTTGTGATAAAGAGAATCTTATCGCTTTGTATGGCGGCAGCAACGTTTGCAGCTGCGCGGTCTCCGTCGATATTTAGCATATCAAATTCCTTGCTTACTGCTATTGGGGAAATTACCGGTGTATAGCCCTTTTCTAATAATAACTTGAGAAGGTCAGCATTTACCTTGGTTACCTTACCGGTGTAGCCGCCATCGATGATTTGCTTTCTACCCTTGTCGTTTACGATTACCAGCTTTTCCTTTCGTTCTGCGACAAAGATCCGGCCATCGATTCCTGACAGTCCTATAGCGTTGATTCCGTGCTTTTGTAGCATCTGTACAATGGATTTGTTGATTTTACCAGACATAACCATGGTGAATATTTCTGCAGTTTCCTTGTCGGTGTATCTTGATTTGATTCCGCCAGGAGATACTACAAACTTTGGCTCTTTTCCGAGCAACTCACATGTTCTAGTTACCTCTTTTCCTCCACCATGGACTAGGATGACGCCTTCCTGATCTGCAACCTTTTTGATATCAGATATTGTACTTGGATGAAGATTTTCTACGACGCTTCCGCCGATTTTGATTGTAATCATTTCTTAAACTGGGGTTAGTGGCGAATATCTTAGTCCGTCCATTTCATCAAAGCCTGCCATGATGTTCATGTTTTGTATAGCGGAGCCTGCTGCACCCTTCATTAGGTTGTCTGATGCAGATAATGCGACTAGTCGGTGGTTATCTTCGTCGATATCAAACCCAATGTCGCAGAAATTAGAGCCTACCACAAACTTTGGATCTGGGAACTTGTAGAGGCCTTTCTTGTCTCGAATTAGTCTGATGAATCTCTCGTTTTTGTACATTTCACGGTACATCTTCCAGAGATCAATTTCATTGACCTCCTTTGTGAGGAATGTATGGTTTGTACATAATATCCCTCGGACAATATCTACAGCATGTGGGCTCATTGATACTTTGATTGGCTTTCCAGATATCTCTGATAACTCTTGTTCTATTTCACCTGTATGTCGGTGCTTTGCTGGCTTGTATGGTCGAATAACACCTGAACGCATTGCGTGGTGTGTACCTGCAACACTGCCTGCCCCTGCACCTGAAGAGCCGATTTTAGAGTCAACGACAATGTGCTCTGTGTCAATAATGTTGTTTTTGACAAGTGGTGCTATGGCCAACATTGATGTTACTGCCATACAGCCTGGACATGAGACCAGCTGAGCGTTTTTGATGTTTTCTCGGTGCAATTCTGGAACGCCAAAGACTGACTTTGTCAGATATTCTGGGTGTGGGTGTTCCCAACCGTACCACTTGACATATGCTTCTTTATTGTGTAAACGATAATCTGCTGACAAATCCACGACCTTGAGACCTCTGTCGTATAGAGCTTTTACAATTTCTGTTGCTGTGCCATGTGGAACTGCAGTAAATACAAGGTCGCACTTGTCTGACATTCTATCATAGTCTAGCTCTGAAAATGTCATCTCGGTGAATCCCTTGAGTGCTGGCTGAACTCGATGTAGATATTCGCCGACATACTGACGTGATGTAACTTGTGTGATCTCTACTTTGGGATGTGTGACTAGTAATCGTAGCATTTCTCCTCCGACATAACCTGATGCTCCGACTACACCTACTCGCAACATGTTCCTACACTCAATATGGTATAATTTATTGTATTCTGCATCAGAAAAAAATTTATTTAATTTCATATAGTTCAATTTTTGTTGCCAAAATCTGATCGCGATTTAATCAAAAAACGAAAAGCTGACTATAATCGAAGCAGGTACAAAAAAGACCCGGCGTTTAAAGAAAAGCTAAAAGAATCATATAGGAAATGGTATGCTAAAAACAAAAAATCCGTAATCGAGAGAATTTCTAGGAATCACCACAAAAATCATAATGATTATTTACAATACCAAAAAGAGCACTATCGTTATCTCAAGTACAGACGAAAATATGCTTCAAAATCTGGCTAATTATTTTCTGATTTGACTTATTGCAAATTTTACCATTTCTTGCGGGATGTTTTTCTTTGCCACTTTGGCTAGGCCCTTGAATTCCACAGTGTTATTCACTTCATGACATACTAATCCTCGAGTTTTATCCTCCATCAAGTCAATTCCTAGTATTCCACCGCCTACTGCCTTGGATGCCTTGAGGCAAATATCTTCAACCTCTGGTGTAATCTCGCACATCTCTGGGTCTCCACCTAATGCAATGTTTGTCTTAAAATCACCTTGTGATTTGCGATACATTGCAGCTACTACATGGTCGCCTACTGTTATTGCGCGGATATCGCGTGGGGGCCTGTCAATCATTTCCTGCAAATAGTATATTCTGTCATGCGAGCCGTCCTCAATGTCGCGCATTTCTATTATGGCCTCTGTTGTGTCTTTGTCACGCAATGGCATGACGCCTCTGCCCCAGCTCCCAATTACTGGCTTTATTACAATTGGATAGCCTACTTTATTTATGAGATTCATTGCCTCCTCGGATGAAAATGCAAAGTATGTCTTGGGTGTTGGAACGCCTGCTTTTTTTAGCAATAGTGATGTGACCATTTTGTTTCCACAGTTATCGGCTACTTTGTGGGAATTGAACACCGGGACATCTAAAAATTCTAAACAAGAGGTAAAGTGTAAGCCTCGAAAATAGCTTACACATCTTTCTAGGACTACGTCGCCAAAGTCAACATCAGATCTTCTGGTTTCTGTGCTTAGATGCGTAATTTTTGCATCCAGCATTATTGTATCATGCCCAAGTGTACTTGATGCATCTTGGAGCATCTTCTCTTCCAGCCTTATTCTGTCAAAGATGATACCGACTCTGGACAACTATTCTCCCCAGTCTTCGCCTACGCTTTCTGCTGGCTTTAGCGTCACAGTTGATCCGCTTTTTGTTGCGATTTCAAAGTCTGCGCCACATTCTGAGCAAGTTACTATTTCGCCTACTGCTGCGTCATCTGGGATATTGATTTCTGCGTCACATTCTAAACAATTCATTACGATCCTTCTCACCCCTTGTTTGATAATTTATTAGCTTCTGTTGTTTGCAGTCCCCACAGCTCTACAAATCCAGTTGCCTTTCTTTGATCAAAGGCAGATCCCTTTCCGTAGGTTGCAATGTCATGACTATACAAAGAGTACTTGGATTTTCTTCCAACCACTCGGAAGCTTCCCTTGTATAGCTTGAGTTTAACTGTGCCAGTCACTACCTTTTGGGACTGGTTGATGAATTTGTCTAAGTCTCGCTTCAATGGGTCTTGCCACAATCCAGAATATGCAAGCCATGTCCACTCTTGGTCGACTAGACTCTTGAACTTGTTTTGGTGCTTTGTATGTACCATTTTTTCCAGGTCAGAATGTGCTTCAATTAGGCACAGTGCAGCTGGGGTCTCGTAGACTTCGCGTGATTTTATTCCGACTACGCGGTCTTCTATGTGATCAACTATACCAACACCGCACGAGCCTGCAACCTGGTTTACGTATTCGATTAATTTGATTGGCGATAATCTTTTTTTGTCAACTGCGACTGGGATTCCCTGTTCGAATGTTATCTCTAGGTATTTTGCCTTGTCTGGTAGATTCTTTGTCTTTACCCAGATGAATGCATCCTCTGGCGGCTCTACATATGGGTCTTCTAGGTTTCCACCTTCGATTGCTCGACCCCAAAGATTTTGATCAATAGAGAATTTCTTTGATACCGAGTCAATTGGAATTCCGTGTTTGTTTGCAAATTCTAACTCGGTGGTTCGGTCTAGGTTTAGGTCTCTGATTGGAGCAATGATTGGCAAATTGGAACCGGAGCCAAATGTTACATCAAATCGAACTTGGTCGTTTCCTTTGCCTGTACATCCGTGTGCTAACGCATCTACTTTTTCCTTTTTTGCTATCTCTAAGACCTTTTGTGCAATTAATGGTCGTGCCAGCGAAGTAGCTAGACAGTATTTTTTCTGGTATAGGGCATTTGCCTTAATCGATGGGTGAATGAAATCTGAAACAAACTCTTGCTTTGCATCAATATTGTAATGTCGTAATACTCCGAGGTTTTTTGCCTTGGCGGCGATTTTTTTCTGGTCGCTTCCCTCACCTACATCTACCGTAACAGTGATGACATCCATTCGGTGTTTCTCTTGTAGATATTTGATAACAACCGAAGTATCCAGTCCCCCAGAAAAAGCAAGCACTGCCTTTTGTTTCATTAGAGCTTTTTCGTTAACTGATTTGCATTTATCCTTTTTGTTGATCTGGATTGATTTGAAAAATTTCTGATTCTAAAAATTTAGAAAAAATAATCAAGCCAAAAAATTAGCTATAGCTGCAGCTAAAATCCGATCACTATTTAACCAAAGTTTCATAACGCTGTTTTATGAAAATTCTGCCTTTGGCTGGTGTAGCAGTTGCAGCAATAGTTGCAATTTTTGCGATTTTGAGCGTAGCTACTGCCAATGATCCGGACAAAAACGAGGTCAGAGTCGCCTTTTTTGCAAACATCTCCCATGCAGTTCCAATCGTTGGGATGGAAAATGGATACTATAGCGATCAACTTGGTGACACCAAAATCAAGACCAAAATTGTTGATTCCGGCCCAGAGGCAATAGAGGCATTATTTGCAAATTCAATAGACATAGCATATGTCGGACCGGCCCCATTTGTCAATGGATATGTAAAATCCGGAGGAGATGGAATCAAGATTATTTCTGGTGCTGCAAACAACGGGGCAAGCTTTGTAGTGCAAAAGGATTCTACTATATCCGTACCATCTGATCTTGCTGGCAAAAAAATAGCGGCTCCATTTGTTGGAAACACGCAAGACGTCTCACTGAGAAATTATCTGGCCGAAAATGGACTCAAGCCAGCTGAAAAGGGAGGAAACGTCATTATCTACAACATTGCAAATGCAGAAATCAACACCATATTTGCCAAAGGAGAAATCGATGCGGCATGGGTTCCAGAGCCAACAGCTACAATGCTAGTTGAAAACTTTGGAGGAAAGCGGCTCTTTCAAGAAGAGGAAATGTGGCCTGAAAAAAGATTTCCGTCAGTGGTATTGATTGGCAGGGCTGACTATATCGAAAAAAACCCCGAAATAATACAGAAGTGGCTTGTGGCGCATCAGCAGGCAATAGACTGGATAAACCAAAACCCGGAACAAACAGAATCTACATACATTAAATTCTATAAATCACACACTGGAAAAACACTCAAAGAAAATATTGTTCACAATTCCTTTTCCAATATTGTATACACTTCGGAAGTCGATGTTGACGCAATCGAAATTTTTGCAGAGCGTGCCTATTCTCTGGGATATCTGGGAAGAGATGGATACAACCTAGATAACATTTATGCGAATAAAATGGAGGTTATTTCATGGCAAAGCTAGAAGCAAAGAATATTGTCAAGTACTTTGAGCATGACGGAAAGCCACTCAAAGCATTGGGAGGAATCAACCTCACAGTGGAAGATGGCGACTTTGTGTGCTTGGTTGGCCCATCTGGATGTGGCAAGTCTACATTTCTGAGAATTGCGGCTGGCCTACAAAAGCCAGACGAAGGACAAATTATGTTGGATAATAGACCAATCACAAAGACGGGACCTGACAGAATAATGGTGTTTCAGGAAGGAGCACTATTCCCATGGCTCAAAGTTCGCGACAATGTCGAATTTGGATTAAAGATAGCTGGAATTCCGGAATCAGAGCGACACCAGATTTCTGACCGATACTTGGACATGATGCAGCTATCAAAATTTGCCAATTCGTATACGTATCAGCTGTCTACTGGAATGAGGCAAAGGGTAGCAATAGCTAGGGCATTAGTAATGGATCCGGAAATTTTACTCATGGATGAGCCGTTTGCAGCACTAGATGCACAGACCAGAGACTTGCTGCTAGTTGAAATGCAAATGATCTGGCAGAAAACAAAAAAGACCATAATATTTGTCACGCACAGTATTTCAGAATCGACCGTTCTTGGAAACAAAGTTGTGGTTTTTACTCATCGTCCTTCCACTGTCAAGAAAACAGTTCCAATTGATCACAAAAGACCAAGACTAGTAGAAGACGAAACCCTGATCCCATATCAAAAGGAGATTTCTGCATTGTTGCGTCCAGAGGTAAAAGCAACGGAGGATTCTCAATGAGAGCAAAGTCGCTAAGCAAGAAAATTGGATTCTATGTTGGAATTGTACTGGTATGGCAGGCACTGGACATGGCAAATGTCTGGTCAGAAAGTGTTTTCCCATCCCCATATGAGGTGGCAGAAGACTTGGGATATGGTGCAGCTGATGGTACACTATGGATTGGAATTGGAACCAGCCTTTGGAGGCTTGCAGCTGGCTTTGCGATTGCAGTAGCTGGTGGAATAATGCTTGGAATATTCATGGCGCGGGTAAATACCGTCAATGAGACAATTGGATCAATTGTATTGGGATTGCAGTCGATTCCCTCTGTCGCTTGGGCACCACTGGCCATAATCTGGTTTGGGTTGACTGATGCTGGAATTATTTTCGTCACGGTCGCTGGTGCATTGTTTGCAGTTACTATAAACATGTACACTGGTGTTAAGAGCATTAATCCTGATTTTATTGCAGCTGCACAGAACATGGGTGCCAAGGGCGAGCAACTCATAACCAAGGTATTGATTCCAGCTGCATTTCCGTATCTGATTACTGGATTCAAGCAAGGCTGGGCGTTTGGCTGGCGAGGTGTTGTTGGAGCGGAATTGTTGTTTTCGTTTTTGGGCCTTGGATTTTTGCTAAATGTCGGTCGTCAGCTGTCTGATGTATCTCAGGTAATTGGAATGATGATTGTAATTATGATAATTGGTATTGTGATTGATGGTCTAATCTTCAAGAGACTGGAGGATAAGGTCATGGCAAGATGGGGTCTGCGATAAAATCTATGATCTGTTACTGATACCAAAATTACTCTTAGATTTTATTTTCATTTCCTAATTTCCAAACTGTTTATCATTGGTATTACAAGAACAACATTTCTAGTAGTCTCGATATTTACTTTGACTTTCCTTTTTTCGTATGTCTTTCCAGAATTTTCCTATTTATGTGAATTAAAAATTGATTATCCGCTTTCATTATTATCTCGTTGCTTAATACCCTCGATATTTCCAGTTGATTTGATTTAAGGATTGAAAGAATTTCTTGCTATTTTTTTGTGTACTTCCTTTTCCTATTATTTTTTAATCTTCAATGACACCAAAAACGCAACAATACAAATCCCGACTGCAAAATACATCACCGCAACATGGTTATACCAAAATGCTATTGAACCGGCAATGACTGGGCCGATCACGTTTGCAATCGATATTGTGGAATTCAACACTCCACTTGATGTTGACTTTGGATTATTCTCCATTAGGTGAATGCTTCCACCAATGTACAAAAACGCCCAGGTAACACCAACAAGAGCCATGCAGGGAATTGCCATCCACCAATCACTCATCACTGCCATTCCAGCAAAGACTAGCACAGTCAGACCAACACCAATCTTGAATTTGGTGATATTTTTGGTGTGGATTTTAGTTCCCATAAGATTCATCAAAACAAATGCAGTGACAGTATTTGCAACATATACAATTGATACTTCGTATAATTTAGCGCCAAATGTCTGAGTCAGCACCAGGGGCAAAATTGTCCAGACGGATGTTGCACCAATATGGCGCAGCAACAACGACAGGAAAAGATACTTGTTGCGAACGATTATCTTTTTTGTAGCGCCAGACTCGACTTCTTTTGCCATGGTATAGTTTGGCATTTTAGCAGAAAATGCAAGGCCTGCCAAGAACAAGGCTGCACTAATCAAAAATATTGTCTTTTCATTGTTTACAATGCCGGCTGCCACAATTCCTACCATCCAACCTAGTGCATGAAATGAAATCACAGATGCGACCTTGGACTTGTCCTTTCCGGATTCATAGGTATAGGCAAGCAATGCGGATACCATCATACCACTTGCAACACCGGCACCCAATCTTACCAAAAGGAGGTAAAAGGAGTTATCCGCGATATAGTGAAGCCCAAACATTATGGCACAACTGACAAAGCCAATTCGAATAAAGATCAACCTCGCTCCTTTTGCATCAGAAATTCTTCCAAAATACAGGCTGGACAAAATCTGCGCCAAGAAAAATGATGATATTGTTAATCCGACTTCGAATATGTTGGTCGTAAGTGATTGCGCCAAAATCGGCATGAAAACATAGACTATGGATACGCCGGCGTGCTGGAAAAATGTAGCGCCTCGTAGTAGGTTGTTTAGTTGTTTCATGAATTCTCTAATTTAAAACAGATCACAAATCTGATTAATTTAATTCAAAGTGATGACTCTTCAATTTAATTCATGACTGCGCTAGAACCCAGCTGAAATTCTAATCTTTTCCAAATACTGATTTATGATCGCAGACACACAAAAATGGATGATGTTTTCATTATACACCATTCTGTAGACCGTTCCGTCATGTCCATTCAATTCATTAGACGAAACTCAAAGATTCGATTTGTATTCTCTCAAATCTGCTGGATTTTCAGAATCTACAAGTGTCAGTATTCCCTCATCCACAAACTGTTGACGAACTGAATCAAAATTCTTGTATTGTCTAATAAAAAGGCAGGTAATTATGATGTAAACTGAACTGCTTACAGTACAAAATATTCTGCATCTGTATGGTGAACAACAATTGCCGCAGTGGACTGTTCTGGAATGATTTGGCCTGCCTCTGTTAGCATCATGCCTGATTTTGAAGGATCAATTAGCTTCCACACCAAGTGGTGCTGTGATACATCTGGGCAGCTTGGATAACCCCATGAATATCGCAGGCCACGACTTCCACTGATTTTCAACTCATCTCGGATTCTATCGTTTATTAGCTCAGCCATTGCCTCTGCTGTTTCCACTGCCAAACCATGCAAATAGTATGCATCGGTGTAGCGGTCTTCCTTATTCCACTTGTCAATAATTTCCTGCACTTTGTTTCCAACAGTCACTGACTGGAATGCAACTACGTCATTCTGACCAAAGTAATCAGTCAAACACAGGTGCTTGCTTTGAGTGGACCTTGGAAAGTCAAACTCTACAGTTCCATCTGGGCCATCAACTAGGAGCTTGTCTTTTCCATGACACGCAAAATATCCATACACAGCACGAGGTTCAAAGAGTTTTTCATCCAGCACTCTTTTCTTCCATTCTGCTAGCAACTTCTCGCCTTCCACATCGGCATTTTCCATCCCTCTACCGCGCAGACCCCAAGACAGCACAAATAGCGATTTTTTTGAAAGCTTTTCCCAAATCTTATTCATGTCAAAGTCCTTTGGCTCTAGTCTTGTTGGCTGATTCAATACTGGTGCCACTGGCGGAGTCATCGGCTTTACATCGGAACGTGGCATCTCGCCATGTGCTTTTTCCACTTTGGTTTCCTTCCAGTTTTGGATTTTCTCCTTCCATTCAGAGATGAATTTTGATTTTTCAGGTGATACCAGTCTGTCCATAGTCTTTAGGCCATCAAACATCGTCTTGCAGTAAAACACACCATGCGGGTATATTGCACCTTCCTTTGCAATTCTGTTAATGTAATTAGAGTTGATTGCAGCACCGCCACATAATACTGGAATTGAAAGCTTGTTTTCTCGCACAAATTCCACAAAGTACTGCATCTGCTTTGATGTAGATACCAATAATGCAGAAAGACCAACTGCATCTGGCTTAACTTCATTGATTTTTTCCACAAATTTCTGCAGCGGTACCTGCTTGCCCAAATCATACACCGTATAGCCATTGTTTTCAAAGATTGTTTTGACTAGGTTCTTTCCAATATCGTGCACATCGCCATATACAGTACCTAGCACCAGCTTACCCTTGCTCGTTCCTTCTTCTTTTAGCAGATATTTTTCCAATTCTACTACCGCTGCCTTCATGCATTCCGCAGACTTGAGAACAAACGGCAGAATCAATTCTCCCGCGCCAAACTTGTCACCCACATCTTTCATTGCAGGTAATAGATCATCATTTAGCGTGGATATGGCTGCATCGTGCGTTGTTTCTTTTGGTGCATCAATAATTTTTCTTCCATCTTTTTCTGATATGGTGATTTTCTGAGTAATTTTTTCCGCTATTGCAGATACGACATCATTTTCAATTCCATCCTTTAATCGGTTCACAATTCTGAAATTGGCTCGCCTTCCTGCAGGCCAACTTGGATCAACCTCAATCTTTTTGGAACTTGTCACCTGCTTGCCGGCCTTTTCAAAGTGGGCAATCACATCTGCTAGGGCATTAGGGTGCGTATTGAATATCAAGTCCTCCACCAGCTTGCGCTCTTTTGCGTCAATTTCCGGATATGGGACTATCTCCTTGGCGTTAACAATGGCCGAGTCAAGGCCTACCTTAACTGCATGATACAAAAACACGGAATTGAGTATCTTGCGTGCAGAAGGCGCAAGACCAAACGAAATGTTGCTCAAGCCCAAAGTAGTAAACGCGTTTGGAAATCTTTTCTTGACCACCTTGATTCCCTCCAGCGTGTTTTTTCCAGCGTCCAAAAATTCTGTCTCCCCAGTGGCAAGTGTAAATGTTAGCACATCAAATACAAACTGTTCCTCTCGCAGGCCGTATTTTTTTCCAGTTTCGTACAACAGTTCCGCAGTTTCTAGCTTTTCCTGCGGGGTCTTTGCCATTCCCTTTGGACCAATGCACAAAGCAATTGCCGGCAGACAATATTTTGCCATAATTGGCGCAAGCTTGTGAAATCTGGAACCATCACCTTCCAGGTTAATTGAGTTTATCATAGGCTTGCCGGGAATCTGACTAATCGATGACTCTATCACACTAGGATCAGTGGAATCTATCACAAGCGGAGCATCGATTTCCAGCGATAGTCTTTTTACAAGTTTTTTCATAAACTCTAGCTCATCAGAACGCTCCGTTGTCGCAACGCATACATCCAGACAGTGCGCACCATCCTCCACCTGGATTCGTGCCAAGTCGATTAGTCCGTCAAAGTCATCAGACAGTACAAGCTGCTTTGCCTTTTTGGAGCCCTGAGTGTTTAGTCTCTCGCCAATTATCATTGGCGCAGGCTCTTGTCGTAGTTCTACTGCCTTTAGTGATGAGCTTACCCGTGGGATTTTCATTTTATTTCAAAAATTTGTGTCCTTTGTAAATATATGACAGTTTTTCTATTATTTACCGTATAGTTAGGGTATATTGGACAATAATGTGAGCCTCGTATGGTAATTTCGTGATTTTTTATAATCTGAAATGTTTTTCCATATTTCTTATAAATAATGTCTATATCAGAATATGAGATTCACGCTTTTAGTACGAAAATCTCATCTACCAAATGTGGAAAAGAGACGCTTTACTCCATTAGATGGTATTAATGAACAGCACCAACCCTTTATTGCGCAATTCCATTTTTGATAATTCACACGGTATTATTTTCGCTCATCAATTATTTTGCGCAATGCGGCAATGTGCGCAGGATTTGTCCCACAGCAACCGCCGATTATTCTTACCTTTTTGTATTTTGACAAAAAATCACCTAGTACATCCGACATTTTCTCCGGTGTCATCTTATACACTGCATGGCCTCCCTCGTTTTCCGGCATACCTGCATTTGGCACCACAAGCAAATTCAGGTCGTTTTGCTCATTCAACCACTGGACGCTGGACGTCATCTCTATTGGCCCAGTAGAACAGTTGAGGCCAAACACGTCAATTCCCATGTCCGATACCGTAGTATATGCGGCCTGGACGTTTGTACCCAATAGCATCTTTCCGTACTGATCCAGCGTGACATTCGCAATTAATGGAACCTTTTTGGTTTTTGCCATTGCCTCATGTGAACCTTCGATTGCAAGCTTTGTTTCTAAAATATCCTGGCTTGTCTCTATTAGTAGCGCATCCACTCCGCCCAAAATCATGCCTTCCGCCTGTAATTCATATGCCTCCCTGATTCTGTCTAGCGGAATTTGGCCCAAGTCTGGATCGTTGGAGCTGGGCAAAAATCCGGTGGGTCCCATACTACCTATGACATATCGAGGCTTGTCAGTAAATTCAGACGCTACACTGCATGCAAGCTCGGCAATTTTTTTGTTCATCTCTATTGTCTTGTCTCCAAATCCGTATTCTTCGAGCTTTAGCTTGTTAGAGCCAAACGAGTTTGTCTCGATACAGTCGGCGCCAGCCTCCAGATAACTCCGATGAATTTTTTTAATCCATTCAGGTCTTGTCAGTACTAACCCGTCATTGAATCCGTCTTTACCATCCGGAAAGTCTTCTGACTTTGGGTCAAATTTCTGAATTTCAGTCGCCATTGCACCATCAAATAATAAAATGTCATTTTTCATTGCATCCAAGAATGGAAGTTTTTGCGCCATGCAGAATTTCTGGTTATTCTCTTTTTAAGCTTTAATCTGCGTTAAAACCTTCAGTGCAGCCTTGGAATCATTGGGTGATGTAATTAGGATGTCGCGCGCAGACTTGTGAATCTCCTTGATGAAATCAAGCACAATTTCTTCATATTGCGCAAAATCGATTCCTACCATCTTTGCAGAGTTGGCGTTTTTCACAGACGGGATCATCACACATGGAATGATTTTGAATCCCTGCGGCTTTAGCTCGTCCACAATTCGATGAACCTGAGTAGGATCCTGTATTACCTGCGTGACAAATCCCGTGGGCTCGGCGTCGATTTTTTTCTGAATCTTCTCAAAGTCGGGATGTGCAGATATGGATAAAAAAAAGTCCAAATTCTTACCAAATCCTTGTTTTGTAAAATGTTTTACAACCTGGCTAGGTATCAGCTTCGAGTCTTTTGGTCCGGCAGGTGGCTCGTCGCCCTTTAGTATCAGCAAGCCATCCAATCCAAGTAGTACTGCATCGTACACCGATTGGGTCAGTGCGGTAATATTTCGATCCCGGACACGCAGACTGGCAGTAATGTCAAGCCTTACACCATTATTTCGAATTATGGCACCCGCAGTAATTGGAGAAATTCTTGGAACACCTAGTACCGAGTCAGTGAGGTGTATTCCATTACAATATTTGGAAGCAGAAATAATTCTTTTTTCGACCTTTCCAAGCAATCCACGGACTTGTTTGTGGGAGAGTGCTCCATCCTGAATAACTCTAGGTGGATTTATCTCGTATCGAATGGTCAATTTCAAAAATTATCTAATTTTCTTGATTAATAACCTTTGAAGGAATAAATCAATGAACAATCACTAATACATCATGAACGGAGATACACTGCGCCGAATTCTCAGCTCCAATATTATTCCACATCTAGATGATCACACCACAAAACATGCAGCAGTTATGATTGTGATATATGGAGAAGACCACAAAATAATCATGACTCAAAAACCACTTAGCATGCAACAGCATGCAGGCGAGATTGCATTTCCTGGTGGAAAAATCGACACAAATGATGAAAACCTACTGGAAACTGCAATTCGGGAAACAATAGAAGAAATAGGCCTAGCCGTGCCAAGGCAAAACGTCATAGGGCAGCTCAATCCAGTGCAGACAAGAAATTCAGGATTTACAATTATACCATTTGTTGCAATACTGGATCAAATAACACAACTACACCCAAACTCCGAAGTCGATGAGATACTTCACTTTCCAATCATACCGTTATTGCAAACACTACATGATGATGACGACCCAGGCCACAGGTCCGTCTTTGAGGCGTACAAGCTCACATACGATAACAAGCTGATTTGGGGCGCATCCGCTAGAATGCTAAAACAAATCGCAGACATTTTCCACTCTAACCAAATTCTGTAAAATTACACGCAAAAACTCAGATTCATTTAAAAATAGGATAAAATGCCTCAATTTTCATGGCGACAAGAAAGCATTCTGGACGCAAGATCAGACTACAAAAGAAAACGAAGCAAAATTCTGCAGTGCCAGCGTGGATTATTCTTAAGACCAAAAGACAGGTCCGCTCCAATCCAAAGCGCAGAGCTTGGAGATCAACTGACGTGGAGGTAGGATAATTTGTCCCAAGAAGCAGAGCGAGTATATACAATTAATCTGGGCAAGGTCTGGCTTTCACCAAATAACCAGAGAGCTAAGCGCGCAATCAATATGATTCGCGAGTTTACTGAACATCATATGAAGACAAGCCAGATCAAAATCGACCAGGATTTGTCCCATGCAATCTGGGAGAGAGGAATTCGCAGCCCGCCAAGAAAGATCCGAGTAAAGATGGCAAAGACCGACGACGGTTATGTAATGGTCTCACCATACGAGGAAGAGGAAAAACCAAAGGCAAAGAAGGAGGAACCAAAGGTAGAAGCCAAAGAAGAAACGACTGAGGAAAAGCCCGCAAAAGAGGAAAAGAAGACAGAAGAAAAACCGATAAAAAAAGAAAAGGCAGAACCAAAAAAGCCATCCAAAAAGAAAGCAAAAAAGTCAGCAAAGAAATCTAAATAATTTTTTAGAATAACTCCATCTTACATCAAATCAATCTTGTTATGAACCATGTCCAAATTACCGCACTGTGATGATTACCTAGAGTCATTACCTGTCGATGTCAAAGACACAATGGCAAATTCAGAATTGTTTTTGTGTCTTCTGCTCCAAGGCAAGGTAAAGAATCGCATAAAATGTTCAAGTTTTTGCGCTAGAGCATGCTGTTGTGCGAAATACAAAAAAACCTGACCAGTTTTTAATTTTGAAGAAATTTCTGTTTTATGTGATTTTTATTTGTTAAACAAGTTCTAAATTATTATCGAACACAGAAACTCTTAATCTAATTGGTATAGTTCAATTCCAGTTTTGATTGATGATTCCGGAACATCCCAATCTAGAGTGTTCTCCTTTGAAATCATTCCCAGTGGATCATAGGAATCAAATTTCATTGCACCCTCGACAGAGCTAACCATTACTACTTGGGACTTGTCTCCTTGCGTTGTTGCAAGTGATACGTCAGTATTGCCCTCATTGAATATTCCAGTTATGGTGTTTACTGCGGCATTTATTTTTCCAATAGAAACATTATCAGAGCCAAACACGTACAGCATTGTCTTTTTGACAGAGCTTGGGGGGGCGTCCTCGTAGAGCATTTGCACTGATTCGCGCAGTGATGCTTCGACGTCTTTTTCATTTTTACTTGTAGATAAAATGTTCAGATCATCAGAGATGCTAGATGACGCCAATGCATTTACGACATACATTACTGCGTGGTTTGTTATGTCATAGCATTTTGATACTGTAAGGTCAGGATTTGCTTCCAACAATGCGTCATTATCAACTACTATGGTAGAATCAGAACTAGCACGTAGTCTCTTGAGTGATACACCAGACAAAAACAATTTCTCTTTTTCAAATCTAAATGGCATTATTCCAAATGACAAGACTCGCTTTTTCTCCTCTTTGGCTATTGTTGCAACCAGTGGAGACACAGCACAGCCTGACTTGCCTGCTAGGTTTGCAAAAATCACAATAGTGTTATAGTTTGCAAACTTGTCGCGAATCCTGTACATTGACTTTTGAGCCTCTGCCCTAATGAGATATGCGGATGGGTTGACATAGGATTCTGCGTGAATTTTGATGTCATGATGGGAGCTCAGATCATTGCTGTCATGGCTGATTGCAAAGACGTCTGCTCCAATCAAGGAGGCCGCATCGTTTGCCATCTTTGAGCCTGCGCCACCTATTCCGACCAAAAGGACGGGCTGTACAAAGTCCATGTGAGACTCTTGCAAAATTCGATAAAAAACCTTCTTACTTAATTTTGATCCAAAGTCCGATCTAAAACTTTTAGCTAGCGATCACGCCGTAGAGTCCATGATTGGTTGCACGGTTTATCGTGACTTGGACTGAATCGCCCACTTTGACTGACTCCTCTACAAAGACCGACTTGTAGGCAAAGTTCCTTCCTCGAACCATGTCGTCTGTCTGCTCATCAAATAGTACAACACCAGTCCAACCAACCCATTCTTGGTTGTTCTGGAGTGCAATCTTGCTTATTACATCAAATAGTTTTTTGCTTCTGTTTTTGACCTCAGCTACTGGAATCTGGACTAGTTCTGCCGCTACGGTTCCAGGCCTCTGGCTATACTTGGATAGATTTACGACATCGGGCCGTGTCTCTTTGATTAGCGATACAGTGTCGGAAAAGTCCTCCTCGGTTTCTCCAGGAAATCCGACTATGACATCAGTAGATATTGTAACTCTTGGGAATCTTTCCCGGAATCGCTTTACCACATCTCGGAATGTTTCCGCAGTGTGACCACGCTTCATCTCTTGCAGTATTTTGTTGCTTCCAGATTGCACGGGAACGTGCAGGAACTTGAAGACTTTGTCGCTTTCAAAAGATTTTACCAAGTCATGTTTTATTTTTGGCATATACATTGGGTTCATCATGCCGACTCTGATCATAAAGTCATGTGGAATTTCTGATACTTGGTTTACCAACTCTGGTAGACTGGTCCCAATATCCAACCCATAACAACCATTATCAGTTGACGTGAGCCAGACTTCTTTGCATCCGTCTTGTACTTCAAAAGTTACTTGGCGTATTATGTCGCCGAGGCGATATGATTGAAGATCACCTCGTGCAAGCTTGGTCTGACAAAACGTGCAGTCACTCATGCAACCTGAAGCAATCTCTACTATTCCCACAATAGGATTGAGCCGGACTTTTGGCAGGCCTGTCTTGGTAACATCGGAATCCTCCAACTCTATTTTCTTTCTACCTGATAGTGTACTGTCGATTATTTGCAAAGTTTTTCCAATGGAATTAGGTCCCATCAGGCTAGCGTTTGGAGAAAACCGTTGTACAGATTTTGGCTCTGCCTTTGGCAGGCATCCCGCAACAACTAGAGGTTTTGACTTTAATCTCTTTATTCTGTTAACCATCTTGTTTGCAGTGGCGTCTTTGACAGAGCACGTCACAATCAAGTTCAAGTCAGCATCACGGGAACTCTCGGCCAAAGTATGACCGCCATTGACAATGAGTCCTGAAATCATCTCGGCGTCTGCAAAGCTAGCAGAGCAACCATAGGACTCGACCCAGATTTTTGCCATGCTACTTGAATAATGCGCTGATCTCTTTTTCGGTTAATAGTTTCTGTTCCACTACCAATTCCCGAATGGTTTTTCCAGTCTTTAGCGATTCCTTGAACAGATCGGCAGACTTTTGGTAGCCAATCTTTGGTGCGAGAAGTGTTACGATCACCGGGCTTTTCTCTATATTCTGTTTCAATCGTTCTGCGTTTGCAGTCAGGCCATCTATTAGATTCATTGAAAATATTGGCAGAAAATTCTTGAGCATGTCTGTACTATCTAATACGGCCTTTAGCATTCCGGGCAACATCACATTCAACTCGAATTGTCCACCCTGTGCAGCATTTGCAACTACTGTGTCATTTCCTATTATGCCAAAGCAAACCATGTTGAGGCATTCTGCCAATGATGGGTTGACCTTTCCTGGCATGATGGACGAACCCGCGTGAACTGCGGGTATACCAAGCTCGGATAGTCCCGCAATTGGACCGGATGCCATTAGCCGAATATCATTTGCAATTTTGTTTAGCTCCAATGCCAAGTTTCTAATTGCAGATGATACGTTTGCTACCGCAAATTTTGATTGTAATGAGTGCTGCATGTCAGGCTCTGGCCTTAGCTTTAAGCCGGAAATTCTGGCAAGCTCTGCAATTGATAGTTTTCTGAATCCCTTTGGAGTGTTTGCACCATTACCAACTGCTGTGCCTCCTAACCCGACCAACTCCAGTTCCTTGATTGCTAGAGTGATGGCGTTTTTTGCTTTGTTAATTGATGTGGCATATGCTGCAAATTCACTGCCAAGCGTTACCGGCAGGGCATCCATTAGGTGGGTCCTTCCTATCTTTTTGTAGCCTGAAAACTCCTTTGCCTTTTTGTTTAGTGATTTTATCAAAACATCGATTGCTGGAATGGTCTCTTTGAGATTCAGCAAAATGGCAACATGCATTGCAGTAGGGAATGTGTCGTTGCTGGACTGGGACATGTTCACGTGATCATTTGGGTGGAGGAACTCGTTTTGGCCTTTTTTCTTCCCCAAAATTTCCAGCGCCACATTACATATCACTTCATTGGAGTTCATGTTGAATGCAGTTCCAGCACCAGAATTGATCTCCTCAATTACAAATTGATCTTGGAACTTGCCAGACAGGATTTTATCGCATGCAGATATTATAGCATTACCAGATTTTTTATCCAATACACCACATTTTATGTTGGCAACTGCACAAGAACGCTTGATCATTGTGTAGGCCGAAATCAAGTGTTGGTGAGACTTTTTACCAGTAACATGATACTGAGCAATAGCACGGCCGGTAAATGCGCCATAGTATGCATCCTTTGGGATTTTTACTTCACCCATGGAATCTCTATCAGTCCTATACTCCAACGATACACTCAAAATTAACTAAAATAAATTCCCAGCGAAAAAGGCTCGGATCGCCAAATCCTACATTAATTAGCACTATTATTGGGATCAATGAAAATTCAACAAATTATTATATATGGTGGTACAACTATCAAACCCATGAATAAGCGTCACAGTATGCTATTTTCCGTTACAGCAGTAGCGGTATTGGCAGCAACCTTATTCGGAAGCACATACACACAATCAAACATTGCTGGTTCTACACTGGCAGCTTCCTCCAACGACAGCATGACTCAAAAAATCCATGACATGGGTGGCTTGAAGCTTGTTATGCCACAGGCATTTGCCGCAGTTAGTTGCGACAACGTCGAAGAGGGTAGAAATGTGGTTAGCTTAGATCTTTACGCAAAAAGTGTTGAACTCCCAATTATGGGCGGAAAGACTTACCAAGCCATGACTTTCAGTGGACAGGTCCCAGGACCAACCCTTAGAGTCACTCAAGGCGACGTCGTAATGATGACGCTAACTATACCAGAAGATGAACTAGTTCCACACGGAAACGACATGCATGCATCACAAATGACAGCTGGCTCATTTGGCAAAATATTGCCAGGTGAATCAAAATCATACTGCTTTGTAGCACAAGTACCTGGTACCTTCAAGTATCACTGTTCTGGTGTTGACGTTGCAGCAATGGATCAACATGTATTGTCTGGCATGTACGGAATGACAATCGTCGATCCAATCAAGGGCTACAAACCACTGATTGTCGAAAAGACTATGGTCAATGAAGACGGAAACGTCGTAATTGAAAGACAAAGACATTCCGGAGATGCACTTGAATTCCAACTCCAATACAATCAGCTTTACCTGGACGATGAAGGTAGATATGATTCAGGAAAAATGTTCAAACACGAGACAACCTACACAGTTGTTAACGGTATGTCATTTGGATACGTTCCAAACGAAGGCCACAACGAACTCATCTTGGATGATAAAAACAAAAACATCTTCGTGGTTCAACCATGGAACTCTCCAGACCTGAAACAATACCAATCACAAGCATTGTTCGTTGAAGCAGGCCAAAAAACAAGGATATTCATTGAGAATCAAGGCAATGAACCAGTTTACTGGCACGTAGTGGGTGAAATAATCGACCGTGTAACACAAGGCAATGTTGTGCAAGCAAGGGGCACAGAAACTTGGATGATCGGTGGCTCACAAGGCGCAATCTTGGACCTCGTCTTTGACGAACCAGGAGTATACGCTGCAGTGAATCACGATTATGCAGCAATTTTCACAGGTGCAGCAACAATATTTGTTGTCGGTGATCCATTTGGCTTGAATGAAAAACTGGCAGTAGATCCTCCAGTAGCATCCTATGCATACTTGCTTGGTAATCCAAGCGATGCAATTCCACCAAGTGGAAAGCACACAATTGAACATCCAAAGCAGAACTTACACGGATTGTACACAGATGAACGTGCTGACGAAATCAAGTCTGAATTAGGACTGTAAAAGCCTATTTCTTATTTTTATTTTTTCTTGTAAATGATTATATTTCGTGCATCTCGAGGCAACACTACATGAGTTTTTCAGAAAAAGTTTTGGTATGTGATCAGGTCGATGCAGTTCTAAACAACACTTTGCAAAAAAATGGACTAGCTGTAACATATGAGCCGCAAATAACACCAGAAGAGCTGGCAAAAAAAATCGGCGACTATGAAATTGTTATAGTGCGTAGTAGAACTACCATCACCAAAGATCTTGTAGAAAAAGCAACAAAATGCAAGATTCTCGCACGAGTCGGCGTTGGACTAGATAACATAGACACCGACGCAGCCAAGGCAAAAAACATCCGAGTCATAAATGCCGTAGAAGGCGCAATGAACGCAGTAGCGGAATTGGTAATTGGCCTAATGCTTGCAATGGCTCGCGACATTCCACGAGCAGACAGGGAGATGCGCAATAATAACTGGATAAAAAAAGAGCTCATGGGAACGGAACTAGCCGGAAAATACCTTGGTATTGTAGGTCTGGGAAATATTGGAAAAAGGCTGGCAAGGATGGCAAGAGCACTTAACATGAATATTATTGGTTTTGATGTAGTACCTATTGATCCCGAGTTTGCAAAAGAAGTTGGATTGATGAAGGCGGACTTGGACACACTACTCCAAAGTGCAGACTATGTCTCATTACACGTACCATTACTAGATAGTACAAAAAATCTAATCAATGCACAACGAATGGCATCAATGAAAAAAACTGCAAGGATAATCAATACTTCCCGTGGAGGTACCGTAGATGAAATAGCGCTATATGAAGCACTAAAGGCTGGTAATCTTGGTGGTGCAGCACTCGATGTGTTTGAAAAAGAGCCAGCAATTGGCAACAAGCTAATCAACCTACCTAATTTCATAGCAACACCACACATTGGAGCGCAGACAAAAGAGGCACAATCCCTGGCAGCGACTGTGATTGCGGAAAAGGTAATCCAGATTTTGCGTGGCGTAATCTAAACTAGGACCAAGAAAAATACCAAAATTGAAACATTTGTGCAGTAACAATACCTCCTATCTGAAACGTGAATCAGCAATTGTTCCTAAAAATTATCAGCCCGTATATGCCAAACACTGCCCG
Organism: Nitrososphaerota archaeon; assembly: GCA_016872055.1. Classification (NCBI taxonomy): domain Archaea; kingdom Thermoproteati; phylum Nitrososphaerota; species Nitrososphaerota archaeon. The sequence continues at coordinate 123,151 of VHBH01000003.1, read as the reverse complement.
AGTCGGGATATAGCCAACCTAGGAATTGCCGTAAAATCATGATTTGAGGCTAGCTAAAGTGCTATTTTTGACCAAACAATCACAATAAAATCATCCCATAATTTATCAAAAATTCTTCAAATTCAATATTGATTTGAGCCTGAATACATCTAAACTAGGAAATAAACAATTAATACAGAATTTGGGGGAAAAAACCCAATGAAATTGCTTCTTGCCTTCGCACTATTGTCTATAATTATGGTATTACCCGGTGCATTTGCGTCGACTGCCTCAATTGAGGTAAATGGTAACACACATGAAATTACATATGAGGCAACAGGATTGACTGTCGATGGACTAGAGGTAGACACTAACACTCCGACTCTGTCTGTTTTGGTCACAACAACAGAAGTCGATGGCACTCTTGTGATTACATTGGATAGAGCATTTTTTGATTCCAGAACAGACGGCACGGACGATGATTTTTTGATACTGACCGACACAGATGAAGCAGTTTTTGATGAGCAAAAAACTGACTCTTCCCGGACACTAACAATTACAGTTCCCGTTGGAACCAATTCTGTTGATATCATATCTATTGGAACAACCAACTTTGGAACAGGCGAACCTGCAGCTCCGGAGGAAATGCCGCAAGAGATGCCAGAAACCACTGAAGAAACCCCAACCGCACCAGAGCCGACAGAAGAGTCGATCACTCTATGCGGACCAGGAACAGTACTTGATCAACAGACAAACACATGTATTCTAGAAGCAACACCTGAGCCACAAGAGACTACCCCAGTAGAAGAGACACGAGAAACATCAGAGGTCCGAGAATCCCAGCAATGTGGCCCAGGAACCGTGCTCAAGGAAGGCCAATGCGTACTAGATGAGACATGCGGACCTGGGACAATACTCAAAGATGGACAATGTGTCTTGGATACATCTACGCCGACATCATCCTCCACAAACATGGGCAAAGATCTCATAGTTGGAATATTTGCGGCATTTATCATTGCGTTTGTAGTGATGATGATTCTTTGGGCAATAGGCAGAGCGGGCAGACGCAAAAATTAGATTATCTTCTGATTTACTAGGTACTGCAATCCTCTGACAAAATCTGAATCTGTTATCTTTCTCTCATACCACCACTTACCGTTTGCCTTGTACCAGTCGGGAATGTCTGTTTTTTCCTCTAGTTTTTGGCCCACAGGAAGTTTGACTGTCTCTTTTTCAACCAAAAACTTCATGAGCATCGAATCGCTAATTGACCCATCTATCCACTGGGGAACTATGATGTTGCTACCTAAAGGCATCATGATGGTTCCTATGTCGACTAGCTGAAACGGAACCGATGTCGTTATTCCGTCATATTCTACCTGAATTTTGTATCTTCCTTCTCGAAACAGTTCTGAATTAAATGGGGCAGGAGTTGTAATTGTGGTTTTTTGATCTGTTATTCGTACTGGGATGTCGCTACTCTTTTTTCCTTCAGAGTCAATAATATGCAAAATGGCGTTCTTGCCGGTAACACTTGACACTGATATTGTAACAGAGAGGTAATCCCCGTAATTGTATATGGCCTTGCCTGTCTGAACAAAAACGGACTGTGCAGATGCAAGCGGAACCGACAATACAATCAACAACAACACTGCGAGCTTAACCTTCATGCACCCGCTCAGGCCAGACCAGAAAAAAATGTTACTGAAGTTATTCTTGATTTACTCTTCTAGCGATTTACTGAAATAGGAATCTTTACACTGTCGTCCGTGATTCAAAACCTTGCAAGTTCTGTACGAATTATCTCTATCTGACCTCACCAATTCTTTTTATTATTATCAAATCAATGAAAATTTGATTGGCAAATCTCGTTCTGATTCTAGGGGACCAGCTAAGCACGGCAATCTCGTCACTGGATAATTTTGATAAAAAGACAGACACCATCATAATGATAGAGGCAGTATCAGAAGCATCTTACGTACCACATCACCCAAAAAAAATCATTTTCATTTTCAGTGCAATGAGGCACTTTGCAGCCCAGTTGCAAAATTCTGGCTATCATGTCAACTACTCCAAACTGGACGACAAAGAAAACAAACAAAGCATCAGTGGCGAAATAATCCGGATTTTTAAGAAATCGAAATTTGACAAAGTAATTGTCACAAAACCTGGGGAATACCGCTTACTAGAAGAGATAAAATCATTATCGAAAATATCAGGATTGGAACTGGAACTGCGTGAGGATACGAGGTTTTTTTGTACTCTGGCTGAATTCAAAAAATGGTCCGAGTCTTCCAAAACCCATCGAATGGAGAATTTTTATCAGTTGATGCGAAAAAAACACTCTATTCTGCTAGATTCTGACGGCAAGCCAGAAGGTGGAAAATGGAACTATGATTCAGAAAACCGTAAACCCATTAAAAAAAATCCAGAGATTAATCTTCCTCCAAAATTTACACCTGATGAAATTACAAATCAGGTAATTGATCTGGTCAGAGAAAAATTTTCCAAAAATCCTGGAAAAATAGAACCATTCTGGTTTGCAGTAACGCAAAAGCAGGCAGAGCAGGCTTTTGATGATTTTCTCAAATTCAAGCTTGCTAAATTTGGTGACTATGAAGATGCAATGATAACGGACAACGGATTTTTATTTCATAGTGTCATTTCGCTGTATCTGAATGTCGGATTTTTAGATCCCAAAAAAATCATCAATACCGTACAAAAAAAATACAGGCAGGGATTAGTGCCGCTAAATTCTGCAGAGGGATTTATCAGGCAGATTCTGGGCTGGCGCGAATTTGTGCGCGGAATTTACTGGACTTTTATGCCTGAGTATGCAACTAGAAATTTTTTTAACAATAAGAAAGACCTGCCAGAATTTTTCTGGACTGGCAATACGGATCTGAATTGTATGAAAAACTGTATTCAGCAAACCCTGCAGGAATCATATGCTCATCACATCCAGAGATTAATGATAATCGGTAATTTCTCTCTACTAGCAGGACTAGAGCCAAAGCAGGTAGCAGAGTGGTTTCTCTCAGTATATTCTGATGCCTTTGAATGGGTTGAGCTACCAAACGTGTATGGCCTGGCAATATATGCAGACGGCGGACTCATTGCCTCAAAACCATACGTTTCATCGGGCAATTACATCCAGAAAATGTCAAATTACTGCGATAATTGCAAATATGATATTAAAGAAAAATCAGGCAAAAATGCCTGCCCGTTTAACTATCTGTATTGGAATTTTCTAATATCCAACAAGGAAAAGCTACAAAAAAATCCCCGAAACTTTGTCATGTATAATACAATTGGCAAAATGGATGATTCCAAAATAATATCAATAAAAAAGGATTCAGCGAAATTTTTAAAAAACTTGAAATGATCTAGTATCCGAAAGTATACTTTCCAATTCTTTTTGCATCAGGTCGATTTGAGTTTTTAGCTCATACACTACGATATCTACTACATATTTGACAATGATATTGTCTGTGCAAAAGAATTCACTTAATCACTCTGATTTGTCCTGAAAAATTCCCCTTTTGTAGAAAAATTAGGTCTTTGCCAAATCTGATCTACCTTGATGTTCCAGCAGGGGGTTCCACTATTTCCAGCTTGGAACCAATCTCTGTGATGTGAACCCAATCGTCCTTTACACTAAAGTTTGGTTATAGTGGTTCTTTGAATCCTCTTCCTCCTTGGTAGTCTTTTGATGTGTTTTCTGGCATGCAGTACGTTAGAAACTATGCCATATGTCATACTGGTCTTTGAAAAGTCCAAACTACGACATACTTATGACGATGTGATTTGGAATAGTACTGAACTATTAGTTCCTGCGGGTGAAACTAGCCTAGGCAAATTCTGACACTCGCAGACATTTTGTGCTCATTTTCCAGCTTACGCATATTAAGGGGGAAAAAATAATCGCGTTAATGCTTACCGCACAAGATCGCGTCTGGTTAAAACACTGGCAAGAAAACTCACCAGAGATAAGAAAGACAGCTATAGAGTGGAGAAAACAGCCAGCATTCCTCAGAATTGACAAGCCAAGCAGAATTGCAAAAGCAAGGCGACTCGGCTACAAGGCAAAGCAAGGAATCGTAGTTATTCGCACTCGCGTCGGTACCGGTGGTATGAGGCGACAAAGACCAGTAGCAGGAAGAAGACAAAAGCACCTTGGCGTCACTAGAATCAAGGCAGACATTAACATGCAGGGTGTGGCGGAGCAGAGAACCACAGAAAAATACAAGAACCTAAAATTGCTTGGTTCATACTTTTTGTACAAGGATGGATTCCATTATTGGTTTGAAATTATCCTAGCAGACAAGGCACATCCAAGAATTGTCAAGGACAAAGAACTACGAAAAAGAGTCATTCCTGCATAAATTGAAAATTCTCTTTGCATTATTGTTACTAGTTGTAGTGTTGCCGGCATTTGCCGCAATCTCTGACAAGACAGGCCTCAAGACAACATTTTCTGTTATGGTAAACTCCAAACCGTATGCCATAGAGACCGTCGCAAACTTTGATGTAAGAAATGTTTCATTTGAGGATGACACGCTCATATTTACAATCAACAGTAGCCTTGAGAATAATCTCGTCGAACTGCAAATTCCAAACGAGATAACAAAGGGCGAGCTGAAATTCATCTTAGATGATGCCCAAATTATACCAAAAGTCTTGCAAAATGAAAGGATTTCATTTGTAACACTAGAGTTTGTGGGAAAAGGTGCACACATACTAGAGATACAAAGCGACTTTGTCGAACAACAAGAAGAAGTTATAGAAACAATTGAAATCTTGGAGGAAAAACCTGACAATACCATGATAATCCTAGCAGCAGTGGGAATTGTGATTGCAGGTGGTGCCGCAACAACTGCGGCAGTTTACCTCAAGAGAAAGAAGGCCTAACCTTCGTGTAATAATTGGTCAATCATGGACTCTATGTGTCCTGATTGGCCAAACGAAACATCGCGCAGTATTCCCTTTCTGTCAACTAGGATGGTAGACGGCGTGCCACGCAGCTGAAACTTGTCAAATGTTCCTGCGGAGTATTCCTTTGACATCATGTATTGTTCTGCTCGCGCAATTATCTGCTTTCTATATTCTTCTGGTTGCGCATCAAAGTCGGGCAGCTGTGACTTGATAAACTCCATTACTATTTGCGGTGAGGGCTTGCCTGTTGTCTTGACTAGGTTGTCCATTGCAAGCGGAAACGGAATCTTGTAGGGGATTTTACCGTCAGAGCTTTTACCGTACATTGCGAGTGCTTTTTTCGTCTCACCCACTGTTTCACCCGTCTTTGCTAATAACTCCAAATTTTCTACAGTATTTTTATCAAAATCCTCAAACGCAGTCGCAATTCCCAAGATCCGCACGCCTTGGTCCTTGTACTTGTTGTAAATGTTGATAGCCTCTGGAATTCCATACAAAAAGCATCCAGGACAGTTTACCTGAAATACCTCAACTAGGACAATATGGTCTTTTTCCTGATCAAAGTTTGTCGGCATTCCTTGAATCCACTTTGAGACCTCAAAGTTTGGCGCCTTTTGGCCTATTTGGGCTGACATCTGTTTTTGATTCTTGGTTTTATTATAAAATCTAACTGTATCATACAACAATAATATAACAGCCAGCAAATCCGCAAATTACATGGACATAATCCCAGAAAAACGACTGGCACTCTTTGCAGAAATGGAAGACAGATATGAAAAAAAGGACGTCGACTATTTTGTAAAACTGCTGGACAATGACGATTATGTGATCAGGACTAGGGCTACATGCATCCTAGTTGACTTTGGCGGCGAGGACAAGATCCCATACATTGCCAAGGTTCTAAAAAACGATGAAAACGAGCTGGTCAGACACGAGGCCGCATTTTCTCTTGGGCAAATGGGTTATAGAAGCTCAATTCCTCATCTTGAGGATGCCACGTCAAATGACCCAAGCATGTTTGTCAGACACGAGGCAGCAATTGCACTCGGAGTTGTGGGCGCTAAAGACGCAATTCCAACATTGACCAGGGCATTATCTGATCCAAGCCCGCCTGTTGTTGAATCTGCAATAGTCGCACTATCTAACCTACAATTTATGGAAAAGCTTTCCAAGAACGAAAAGTTTGCAAAACTGACCGGCGGCTAGAGCAAGGCTACCTGTGTGCCGTTCTCACTGGACTCGAATCGATAAATTTTCTCAACTGAAGAGTCTTCAAAGATTTCGGCATCGTGTGTTATTATAATAAACTGGATTGGGTTTGTGTTTGCAACGTCAGTCAGCTGGGACAAAACCCTCACCAAGGACCTACGTCGCTCACTATCAAGATGTGTTGTCGGCTCATCCAATATGACAAAGTTCAGATTAGATGATCCTAGCAAGTGCGCCATACCAAGTCGAAGAGACAGTGCAACACTTACCTGCTCTCCGCCAGAAAGCGAATCAATGTCAATTATGGTATTTTTGGAATAACACGTAATGGAAATGTCCCTAATTTTTTCCACAAGTGTCATTCTGTGGATCTTTGTGTTTAGCATCTCTAGGTATTCTGATGCCTTTGCGGATATTGTTGATAGTGCCCATGATCGAAGGCTTATGGCAATTGGGCCGTCCCGGTTGTAGATGTTATCATGGATTTCATCCAGCTGCGCGATATATTTTTTCACATGTGTCAGCTCTAACATAACTGACTTGATTTGACCTATTCGTGCTGCTGCGTGTGTTATTTTTTGTGTTACTGCGCCGTATTCCTGGTCTAGTCCGCTGAGTTCTTTTTTGGCCGATTCTGTTTTTGATTTTAGCTTGGTAAATTCGGCCTGATCAAATCCTTCTATTTCTTGTTGCATCTTTACGATTTTTTCATATAATATTTTTGCGTGAGAATCAATCTCTGATGCTTCCAGCAAGCCAGATGTGGTCATGACGAGTGGAATTTTCTGGATTTGCGCCTTTTGTGCCTCTACTTCCTGGACCAGAATGTTGATCTGCTCTGAACTCTGTATAGAATGAGCGTCAAGTGTTGCTTTTGCCGCTGTTGCCTTTTTACTGTGCTCTATTGTTTCCCTTTCTTCCTGAGCTAGGCTTGATTTTTTTGATTCTAGTAACTGGATTTGTAATTTGATGCTTTCTTGTTCTTCTTTGATATGTTCTACTTGAAAGATTGGCTTGAGTCTGTTCACATGAGAGTCGCAGACTGGACATTTTCCATCTTGGAGCTGAAGCTTTTTTGCAAGTTCTGCATATTCTATTAGGACTGCTTTTTTCGTTTCTAGTTCGGTGCTCTTTCTTCTTGAATCCTCGATCTGGGACTTTATTGACTCGAGTCTTACCTCCAGTTCGTCTTTTTCACCGGATATCTCAAAGCAGCCTTGGCAGTCGCGAATCTTTCTCTCCTTTTCTATGATGATTTTTTGGATTGATATTATGGCATCTTTGACGTATTTTGTAAATTCTGATTTTCGCTCCTCGATTTGCTTAAGTGTCAATTCTTTGGCAGAATCAAGACTAATTTTGCTTTGCAGCATTTCAAGTTCTTTGGCCTTGGCTTCCTTTTTTTGCTGTAATTCAAACATTTGAGGCTCGCAATTTTTTATCTCTAGGTTTTTTTCCTCAATTTCTTTTTCTAATAGCGGAATGTGGGTGTCGTCGTAGCCAAATTTTCTGTAAATTGTCTGGCGAAATGATTTTTGCACCATTTTGAGGTTCTCTGATGCCAAGTCAAGCTTGTCGATCCCAATTATTGCATTGAGCAATTCCTTGAACTCCTTTGGCTTTGCCTTGATTATGGAGCTCAGTTCGCCCTGCTGGACAATTGATGCGACCTTTAGTTTTTGAAAATCTAGTCCTAATGTGGATTCTATTTCATGTGTAGTGGATTCGCCAAACTGCCTGCGCTCACCAGCAGAGCGCAATATCTCCTGGTCTCCCTGGATTTCGACAAACTGGGCGGCAAGTGTGCCCTTCGAGTCTATTTTGCGTGTGGCCTCAAATGTCCTACTCTTTGAGCTAAATCTGACTTTGGCATATGCCTGCGTATTTCCACGCCTGATTAGGCTCTTGTTTGACTTGCGTGTGTGCTCTCCAAACAATGCGAATGTTATGGCGTCAATTATGCTTGATTTTCCAGCACCATTGTCCCCTACAAAAACAGTCACGCCGTCATCAAAGTCCAGCTTTGTCTCCGAATGCGAGATAAAATTGCCTAGTTCTATGGTTTTTATCATTTCTTGAACCTCTCATAGTCCTCTAGGATTGCCTGCTCTGCTTCCTTTACCTTGTTTGATGATAGTAATGGTAGCAGTTCCTGTATAGCGAATATCGCCTTTTCATTTGATCCCAAGTAGTTTGATGCCAGTCTGAATAATTCATCGTCAATACTTGATGGTCTCTCTAATAGTATTGTACCATTGGAGCCCTCCGCCTGTAGTATTTTCCAGGTATAGTGTAAGGTATGTGGTGCTAGTCTTGCAATCTGAGTCTGGATTATCTCTGACTCGATTTCTTTTCCGTGGATTTTTAGTTCCACGATGGGTTTTTTTGAAAGAGTTGAAATTTTGTCTAAAATACTGCTTACTGACTGTGATAGTTTTTCAAATTCAACTTTTTCTGATAACTGTGGACGCGTATCGAGTTTTATCCAGTTTGGTTTTGCCTCGCTTGTGGAAATGTCGACAATATAGAATCCTTTCTGCGTTTCCTTGATTCCCTCGCTTGTTGTCATTTCTATTGAACCTGGGTATGCGATTGGTCCTAAAAGATGTGGGAATTGCTTTAGGAACTTATCATGTAGATGACCCATAGCATAATATGTGAAATTTTTTGGCAGATCTGTTGATGTAAGCTCGCCTGCAAACTGGTTTACCTCAGCAATTCCCTGGTGCATTATCAGAATTTTATGGCCTGTATGCTGCGATGCAATTCTATCAATCTCCGAAAATCGATCCAAAAACTGGGGCATTTCCCCTCGTCTGATCTTATCAAAACCCGCAATCAGAACGTCCTTGTATACAAATGGCTTGCCATTGCCTACATATTTTGAGAATTCCAAATTATGGTACACGTACGGAATTGGCGCAGAGCGAATCCGAGAAATGTCGTGCTCACCTAGCACAAAAAACGAATCAATGTTGTTTTGCTTGAGGCGCCTGAGCGCGTTTGCCATCTGCAGTATTGCAGTGCCGGTCGGGTTTGGTACATGGAAAATGTCTCCTGCAAATATCACAAAATCCACATGGTCCTTAATGGAGACATCAACTGACTCGTTAAACGCAGAATAGACATCATCCTCTCGCTCTTGTAATCCGTACTGAGTTAGACCCAAATGCGTATCTGAAATATGGGAAAAGATCATACTAGTCAAGCAATAGATCTTTTTGTATTAATTTTTGCGTGGATTCGTTTGCAATCTTCTCGAATTTTTTCGTAGACTTCCATTCCGAAATGGCATTTTTATCAGACCCTACTGGCTTGTTTTTTACCTCCTCAATGTGCACTATGGCAGGAAGGTTCACCCATTGACCTACAAACACTGCATCACCTACATTTAGCGATGTTAACTGATTAATCAAATCATGAGAAATGGATTCAGCTGCAGCTGTTATCTGGCGCTGGTCGTCTTCTTGGACTATTTTCATTACTGCAAGTGAGCCCATCTGTGATAGCACATTTGGATCAATGTTTCTTGGCCTTTGTGACACTATGCATAGTCCGAGGCCGAACTTGCGTCCCTCTCGGGCAATCTTGGCAGCCCAGTATTTTGTATGGGTTTCCTCCCCCTTTGGAATGAAAACATGCGCTTCCTCAATTATTACAAAGACTGGCGACTCGAATCGGTACCTGTGCGATGACTTAGCCTTTGCGCTTTTTGCCAACAATGCTGATTTTCTATCCGTGAGTAATTCTTGGAAATAGTACGCTAGTGCAACATTTGCCTGCTTTTCTGATAGCTCCGAGATGTTTAGCACGTTTATCTTACCTTCTTTTATGAGGCCGAGAGGATCCATGATGTCTGGATCCAAAACGTCAGAGAACCTATGTCTGGCATCGTCTATTTTGTCTCGTACCCTATCTGCAGAGTGCCTGTCATCCTTTCGTTCTGGATTTGCACCAATCATCTCCACATTGTGGTCTAATGCGTCCCAAAAATTCTTAGATTCTTTGACATCTGGACTAAATGCTAACCTCAAAATTCTTTGTTGAATGTCTGCATTTTCTCTAATTTCTAAAACATCCGATAATGTGATTGCATCCAATAGTCTTGGATTTATTTTTGCGTCAATTACATTGATTCCAGGTATGTGTAGGTCTGCATAGTCATTGTGATAGTCAAAAATTATCAGAGTCCCGTTTACTGTGGAAATTTGCTTTGCTAGCAATGAGACCAAGTTACTTTTTCCCATTCCAGTCATTGCCAAAATTCCTAAGTGACGAGACACAATTTTGTTCAAGTTTATTTTAGCTTCAATTTGTGAATTTCTAAGTAGCGTACCGACTCTGACCCACTCGTCTTTCTGCGGTGCAAAAATATTCCCTAGATCATCCTTGGTTGCAGATAAAATTCCAGTTCCGGGAATTGGCGGAATTGCGGGTAACACTACGACACTTTTTTGCAATTGTGCCAAGTATCCCAAGATTCCAATCTTTGCAGTGAAACTCTTATCACGTGAATTAATATCTGCGATTTCCTTACTTTCTATTGCCTCATCAAAATTATGAATATCAGTCAGTGCCGCGCTAGTCACAAATGATCTTTCAACTAGGCCAAGCAGTTTACCATCTTGCGAATCAATTATTACATATTCTCCAACTGACAATGGACGCGATGTCTGCGCAGTGACTGCTGTTGGTTTTGATTCACCAATTACTACTCCTAACGTCATGGTGCAACCCCATCAAAAAATCTCATGCAAAAAACTAACCCGGCGTGATAAATAAATTCCAAGATTGATTCTAAGCTGACCTTTGTTTAGCATATGTGCGCAATTAAACATGATGTAAAAATTACACATTTATACCTAATTTAGTCTGAATTTCGATAATCGATCATGTAATTTTTAAGATTCTTTTCATTTTAAATAGATAATCTTAAAAATATTGAATACATACACTACCAGTGCTACACTATCCAGACACCATCGTTGCAACAACTGTCGAAGAAAAGTTAGCAAAAAAACTATACAAGCACCTAGACTCACTTGGTCTAGATTGCCAGCTTATCCCAGATGGGATGATGGATTTTGAGTATGATTATCCACGTTCATCCCTTGACGGCCCAAATCCTGGAGTAGCAAGCAGAGGAGTAATCAAGGTAACCGGAGATTTCGATTACATTGACGTACTCAAGAGAAAAACTGTGTCAAAAAGTGGGTTTGCCCCTGGAGGATTCTATGGAATGGGAATTGCAGAAGGAACTATGTGGAAGCTACGACTTTTTCTATCCTTTCCATCCGAGTATGATCTTGGACCGCTGAACTTTGGAACTCTGACCAAAATACTCAAAGGAAGATTTCACTCCAAGGTAGAGGACTTTATTTGGAGTGGATATGGCAAGCTCACAACACTTCCTCCGGGTTTGATTGCTGACGATGTAATTGCGGTACTTAACGAAGACAAAAAACTGCGTGAGCTCATGATGCATGCATTACTCAAAGATCACACCATAACAGTATCTGTATACAAACCAAAGGCCAAGGTCAACTATGAAATCTCGCAAATTGTAAAGGACGACTCATACTGGTACAAGTACAAGCCGAAAAAGGAATCACATGCAAAGATAATGATTACTTCAGAGTGGAAGGTACAAAAAGACATATTGCTAGATCGACAAACGTTGGAGGCATATCAAAGATTGAGCGCCAACATCAAGTCTACCGTAGAGAAACTCAAGTATCACATAGCAAGACAAAGCTAAGTTTCCTTTACAATTAATCTGTCCATCACAGTTTGACTTGGAATATTTTGTTCTACACCGAATGTAATTGATGAGAGGTTTCTTATTTCATAGTCTAAGAGTCTCACTATTGCAACTACTGTAGAAAAGCCAAAAATACGGACAAATTGGGCATTCATGGTGTCGTAGATTCTGCGCTCAAATGAGCGCTCAAACTTTACAATCACATCATCCTCATCTGGCGGAACTAGATCCTTGTAGCGAGTCCTAAGAAGCTCATTTAAAGCATTTTTGATGGAATCTGCACTAATCATCCGCGCAAGTAATTCCTTTACCTCACTTGATACGTTTGAGACAATTATATCCTGTAGTTGATTTTGATCCAGATTCCAGAATTTACCCCGCAAAATACTCATCATGTTGTAAAAGTCAATCTCAATTCCACAAACAGAATGTAATGTGAATTCGCCTGAACTCATGACGGTCTTACTGAGGTTCTCATAAAATGACTTGTCAAAATACAAGTCCAGTACCTGTATTTGCTTTTTCTCAATATACAGCGAATATGCCTTTTCTACCTCTTCGCCAATCCCAATTGCCTTTAGAACACTAACTGCCTCCTCGATGTCTTTTGCAACCAGAGCCTTGAGAACAATGTCACGCTCTTTTATGAGTCCTTCTGGATACAGACTCAGAGATGCCTCTATTTCGTTTTGCGGTCGGCCAAGAATTTTTCCTTTTAAAATAATTTTCAGATTTCGCAAAATAAATTTCAGGTAATATGCAAACATTACATTAGATCCACCACATACCTGCATCATAATTTGGTGCAGCTCCGCTTGCCTGTCTCGTAGAGCAAGCTCTATTTTTTGCGCAGAAAATGGCTTTGTTACCTTTGATATGGAATCATTATATGTCGTATTCTTTAGTCGGGTTACCAACTCGTCCAGGTTCCTAGATTCTGATAATGTTTGTAGATCTTTTTTTGTTAAAAGATTGCCCTTTAGGGCATATGATTTTACGCTAGCATAGACTTGTAGTGACTGTATAACCATGCACGAAAAGCGATTTACTCATTAATGTTTTTTATTAAAATGTAAAAAAAACATTAGAGATTATAATTATTTTATCTATATTTCATGATATTTGAATAATTATAGGATTTTATTGTAAAATTTACCATATAAGTAAATCGACATATGCCAAATAGTAAACTTCTAGTTGCATTTTGTTGAATTATACATTTGACGTAAAAAACTGAAAAAGGTGACTTACAAAATACTTTTTGTCTAGTTTGGCCTAATAGATTAGGTTGGCAAAAGCATACGTCCTAATAACATGCGAAAGTGGTTCTGAAGACTATGTTCTATCTTCCCTGAGATCAATTGACTCTGTCAAGATGGCAACCGGAGTGTTTGGCACCTACGACATTCTGACCAAACTGGAGGTAAGCTCCGAAGATTTGTTAAAAGATATTATAACAAAAAAGATTCGCAAGCTTCCAAGAATTAGGGCAACATACACTCTGATGGCAGACGGCAAAAACACCATTGTCAAAAAAATTGATGGCAAGGATGTTTTGGATACCTATATGTCTTATGCATACATTTTACTTGACTGCGAAAAGGGAAAAGAAGTCGACACCTTGCAAAACCTGAGCAAAATTACAGAGGTGATCGATGGCGACGTCCTCTTTTCATCGCAGATTATTTGCAATGTTGTGGCTCCGACATACAATGAAATCTCAGATATTGTGACAAAAAAGATTCGCAAGCTAGCTGGAATTAAAGGAACAACTACACTAAATGTGATTAATCACAAACCGAGATCATTCTAAAACTTCGCGTGACCCTATCTCATTTGATATCCCATACAAACTGACAAGCTTTGCCAAATCTGCGCTGCTAATTTTGCAGTTATTGTGTGCGAGCTTTAGTGCGTAGGGGTATCCACCGACACTTGTCTTGTAAAGTCTGTCTAGGATTGATTTTATCTCATCTTCAGAGTGGTTGCCGCCAAAAAATTCAATTTTGATTAGCGGTGTAGAGTCTGACAGTCTTGCATAAATTGAAGAGATTTGCTTATCGCGTCCAAATTCAGAGTCAACAAAAATCTTGCTAAATCCTGGCGTTTTGGTTGCATGATTATAATAGAAAATGTCCCCTGCCAGTGATCCCAGTTCCTTGAACTGGACGTTTGTGTTTGATGTTTTTGCAATAAAAATGACATTGTCTTTGTGTGTCATGACTCGAACAATTTCTGGAGTCAGGCCTGCCTGCCTTGTCATGAATTGCGAGTATAGGGAGCCGTCCATCATCACAATATCTGATACTTCGACTGCCTTTTTGCAAATGTCTACTTCCATCTCGGTTGCCATTCTTGAAATATCAAGGCCAACCCTGCCCAAGCCCTGCCTGTGTAGATCGTCTACTACTGTACCGTCAGATTGTATGGCAACTGCGGTCACAACCCACAATTCCATTCCCTGAAATTTTGTACTGTTAAAGCTAGAATCAATTCCACATAACACGGCATCCTGCTTTTTTGGCTTGTATTCTACCCAGTTTTGCCTTGCACGCTCTACTATTTGATCAAATTTGGGCCCCTTTAGAACGGAGAGTATCTTTTCGCGGTTTTTAATTGCCTCTTTGTAAACCGTGTTAAGCATAGGTTACATTCATTGCAGAAAATAAAACCCTTGGGATGAATGAACCGTTAACACGCGACTAGCTCAAAGCTGATTTACTTTTTACGCCATCGTCGAGCAGCTTTCTGATCTGCATATCTTTGGTGCTTGCCGGTTTTTCTTTTTGCCATGGATGTGCTTCTATATCATGGCTAGTTAATTCTTCCTACTTTGATTTGTTTGGTAATATGCATTAATTCATTTACTAGCTTCATGATCGGTTCTGTGTTGAAGAAAATAGGGCTTTTGGGGTGCGGTGCTATTGGCACACAAATGGCACTCGCAATAGATACTGGCAAAATCCCTGCGGAACTAACTCACATTTATGATTTTGATAATGCCAAAGCGGAGGCGCTTGCTGCTAAGCTAGCAAAAAAACCAATCATTGTTGTAAATCCACACCTATTATCATCAAATAATGTGGATATGGTAGTTGAAGCAGCGTCACAAGACGCTGTAAAAAATCACGCACTTAGTATCTTGCAAAACAGAAAGGACTTGATGATAATGAGCGTAGGAGCACTGCTTGACGAGTCTGTATTTGATATCTTATTTGATGCGTGCAAGGAATTTAAGAAAAAAATCTATCTTCCATCTGGCGCAATTGCTGGTCTTGACGCAATAAAATCCGTCAAAGACGAGCTAGACTCCCTCACACTAGTGACAACAAAAAACCCAAAGGCACTAACCGGCGCCAAATTCTTTGAGGCAAAAAAAATGGATGTATGTTCTATAAAACAAAAGACTATGATCTTTGAAGGTCCTGCAAAGGAGGCAGTGACCCTATTTCCTGCAAACATCAACGTTGCGGCTTTGCTTAGTCTTGCAAGTCTAGGAAGCACAAAGACCTCAGTCAAAATAATAGCAGATCCTGAGACTGACAAAAACACACATCAAATAGAGGCGCGTGGCAAATTCGGCAAAATTACCATCCACGTTGAAAATATCCCAGATCCGACAAACCCCAAGACTAGTAGGCTTGCAATTTTGTCCGCCATTGAATGCCTACGTACTATATGCACCGATGATATCAAAATAGGAACATAATCTGGCAAAAATTACCGTAATCTTGGCCAAATCTGTAAAATCGCACTATTATCCCAGTCTTTAAATCAATAATTCCGATATTGCTATGATCGGATGCTACAAGACAAAATAGCTCAACTCAAAACAGAAAAAGATGTAGTCATACTTGCTCACAATTATCAGTTACCTGAAGTTCAAGATGTGGCAGACTTTGTAGGTGATTCACTAGGATTATCAAGACAGGCGGCAAAGACTCCGCATAAGACCATTCTATTTTGCGGTGTTCACTTTATGGCAGAGACTGCTGCAATTATTTGCCCTGACAAAAAGGTACTAATTCCGGATTTGGCTGCGGGCTGCTCACTGGCAGACTCGATAACCGTTGACCAGCTAAGGGACTGGAAAAAGCAACACCCAGGAGCAATTACAGTGGGATATGTCAACACTTCTGCCGAAGTAAAGTCCGAGCTGGATTATTGTTGTACATCATCAAATGCAGTAAATGTAGTCAAAGCAATTCCTGAAAACCAGGATGTTTTGTTTTTGCCAGACATGTTCTTGGGCTCGTATGTGGCAAAGATGACTGGAAGAAAAAATATGTACATCTGGGCAGGCGAATGCCACGTCCATGCAGGAATACGCTCAGACGACATACACAAACTTCTAGATTCACATGCAAACTCGGAATTGTTGGTTCATCCAGAATGCAGTTGCACATCTCAAATAATGTATGATGTTGCAGTAGGTGACTACAAAGCCCGTCAAGTCCAGATAATGTCAACTGAAGGCATGATGAACTATGCAAAACAATCTGCTGGGCAGAACTTTGTAGTTGCAACAGAAACCGGCATCCTATACAGAATGCAGCAACAAAATCCGGGCAAGAATTTCATTCCTGCATCAAGGGGAGCAGTATGCCAGTACATGAAAATGATCACACTGGACAAGGTGTATTCTGCATTACTTGAAGAAAAATACGAAGTACGAGTTCCAAAATCTACTGCAGACAAGGCAAGATTGGCTATTGAACGAATGCTTGCTATTAGCTAAACTTCTAGACTAAAATCGATTGCTTTGGCAGAATTTGTAATACTGCCAACTGAAATCATGTCTATTCCAGTCTTTGCAAATTCCCTGATGTTTTGTATATTGATTCCGCCTGAAGCCTCAAGACGAATGTTCTTTCGTAGTTGCATTCTCTCTAGTTGCTTTATTGTCTTTTTTACTAAATCTGGGGAGAAATTATCTAGCATTATTATTGGAACACCAAGTGTTGCAGCAAGTATTGCATCAGAAAATGTGTCCACCTCGACTTCAAAGATCTTCGCTCTTTTCTTTGCTAGCCTGATTAGCTCTACAATAGAGCCTTCTACTGCAATGTGATTGTCTTTGATCATTATCATGTCTGACAGGGTTACTCGGTGCTTTTTCCCACCTCCGATTTCTACTGCTTCTTTGTCAAAAAAGCGCAACCCAGGCGCAGTCTTTCTTGTGGAATAGATGTCTGTTTTTTTGCTGATCTTTTTTACTTGCCTTACAAGCTGGTTTGTGGCAGTCGCAATACCACTCATTCTGGATAATAGATTCAGTGCGGTTCGCTCGCAGCTAAGAATTGATCTTGCAGGACCAGTAATTTGGAGCACAACTTGGTCTGCCTTTATTGTCTGACCGTCATTTCGCATTATCTGTACCCTACATTTTTTCATCGCGAAGATTTCCTTGGCGTACTTTGCGCCAGCGATTATTCCATCTTGTCTCGCAATTATTGTGGCAGTGATTTTTTTGTTTGATAAAATTATACTAGTAACATCGCCACGGTTGATGTCTTCTGCCAAAAATCTGGCAAGCTCTTTGGTGTTCAATCACATCGTGTGGTTTTGCGCCTAAATAGAGCTTTTTCTATGTCGATTAGTTAGAATTGCTTCTTCGTGCTTGCTCATACAATCCATTCAGATTTTTTCTACCAGATCATGTGTGTCTTCTGATTTGAGAATTTCTTCATAAAAAAAGTGACTATAAGATAACACAATTTGCCATTTTTACTGTTTCACTAAGAGTATGTGCATGTTTTAATCAAACAAAATATTTCTTAGGCGATTTTTATTGCGTACTTACCTTTCTGGGTGATTCCCAAAGTCTTGGCAATGTATGAGTTTTCCGGGTCGCCAACTAGTACTACGCCTGTCCAGTCTGGTGTCAGATCAGATGATTTGCAAACTGGGCAAACTTTTCCAACAAAAACACACTTGCATTTTCTGCAAGCCATCTCTTTGACCATTACTTTTTCACTTCTACTGGCTTCTTTTCTTTCTTTTCTGTTGCTGCGCCATCTTTACCAGATTTCTTTATCTCTTCTGCAATCCAATCTTCTGCTCCCAAGAACGGTTGTCTACATGTAATTCCAATTTTACCCATCGTTGCTGCTTTGCCTAATGATACTGCAGTGATTCTTGCGCGAAGTAATGAACCAACCTTTAGTGTGCGGTTGCTTTGCTTTGCAATAATCATGCCTGACTTAACATCCGATTGTAAATAATCATCCATCACTTGTGATAGGTGTAAGAGTGCATCTGTTGGACCAATTCTGACAAATGCGCCAAAGTCTGTAATGTCTACGATCTCTCCCAGAACAATTTCCTGTAGTTTTGGAGTAAATGTCAATGCCTCAAATTCGACTCGATGGTATGTTCCGCCGTCACCTGCAATCATTTTCCCCATTTCGTCTACTTTAGCCTCTAAAATCATGATGATATATCCAAGCTCTGCGTTGATCATGGACTCATATTTTTCCTTGAGAATAGCAACTGCTGCCTTTCTTAGTGATGCACCAAACATGCTTGGCGGGATCCTAACAACATCCTCTAAGGTCGATATAGAAAACAACTGTGCGAAACTCCATGCGTAGAATTTATGAATCTTTGGGTAACTTTGCAATAATTTTTGTGAATCTTGGTGTGCCGGTGTCAAATTTTGCATGAATTTTGTATTGATTGGTTTTTGATTAGGCAAAAAATAATTTATAATTAGGAATCCCTAAGAAGTTGTAATTATCTTCTATATTATTTCGCTGTTTTGAAATTCGACCTATCTTTAAATAATGTATTTAAAATTTTTTGTGCATGGTTGGCATTGACCAGGTTCTCACAAAACTTGCTACCGTAATTGATCCTGACCTCAAAAAAGACATTGTGTCCATGGGAATGATAAAGGATTTGGAGCTTAACGAGGGAAATCTCAAATTTACACTAGAACTAACTACTCCGGCATGTCCATTCAATGACCAAATTGAGCAGGACGTTCGCCGTGCAGTGGGAGAACTGGATGGAATCAAAAACTCCGACATCAAGGTAACTGCCAAAGTCATGGAAGGACGTGCTTTAGATGCAGACGAAGCAATGGCTTCTGTCAAAAATATTATCGGTGTCGCTAGCGGCAAGGGTGGTGTCGGAAAATCTACAGTATCGCTGAACTTGGCATTGGCACTTGCACAGTCTGGCGCCAAAGTCGGATTGCTTGATGCAGATATCTATGGTCCTAGCATTCCTCTGATGCTTGGAATGCAAAAGGCGTTCATGGAAGTAGACAACAACAAACTTCAACCTGCAGAGATGAATGGAATCAAGGTTGTATCTTTTGGATTCTTTGCAGAGCAAGAGCATCAGGCCGCAATTTATCGTGGTCCAATTATATCTGGAATACTAAAGCAGTTTCTCGTTGACACAAACTGGTCAAATCTTGATTATCTAATTGTGGATTTGCCGCCTGGCACTGGCGACATACCGCTTACACTTGCACAGACAATTCCAATAACTGGCATACTCGTGGTTACCACACCACAAGACGTTGCATCAAATGTTGCAACAAAAGCAATTGGCATGTTCAACAAACTAAACGTTCCAATCTTGGGCGTAATTGAAAATATGAGTTATTTTATTTGTCAAAAATGCAGCGACAGACACTATATCTTTGGTGAAGGAGGAGCAAGACGAATCAGCGAAAAATTCAACATTCCATTCATTGGAGAAATTCCGCTCAACTCCGGAATAATGGAAGGTTCAGATAAGGGCAAGCCGGTAATTCTATCACATCCGACGTCTCCCTCTGCTGAAGCAATTCGTACATCTGCAAAAAATGTCGCAGCCCAGTGTAGTATTTTGGCAGCAAAGCTAAAAGAAGAAATGCAAGGCGCAACCGCATAATATCATTGAGATTACCTGATTTTCTTCGCGACGAACTAAAGGAACCACTTGGAATTTTGCTCAAGGACACCACTAAAGAAAACATTGCAAAACATATTCCAAAAAGTTCCTATATCATAACTGTAGGTGATGCGACAACTGAAAAAATTCTGGCACATGGATTTACGACATCATTACAGATAGTAGACGGATATGAAAAAAGGGGAAAGAGAATTCCTCCGCAAAGCAACTCCACAAAACTATACTGTGACAATCCGGCAGCTCAGATAACGCAGCAAAGCATTGATCTTATTAGGCAAGCGTTTTCCTCAAAACCACCAATCCAAATTCTGGTAAATGGCGAAGAAGACCTACTTGTAATTCCAGTTTGCATTTATGCCCCGCAAAACTCGGTCGTAATGTACGGCCAGCCAAACGAAGGCCTAGTAATAGTGCAAATAACACAAGAAATTAGAAATAAAACAAAAAATCTACTGGATCGTATGATCTAGGGGTATGATGAGACGGTGGCTGTATGATCAATGATTACACACTACAAACTCTGACCCTTTAATCTCAAAGTATAGATTATTCCTGTTCTGATGATGATTAATGACAAAGAATTTCTGGCACGACATTGAGACCGGAATCGACATTCCAGAGATAATTAACGTGGTAGTAGAAATTCCAAAGGGCTCGCAAAACAAGTACGAATATGACAAAAAACATAATATGATAAAGCTAGACCGAGTTCTGTTCTCGCCGTTTCATTATCCGGGCGATTATGGTATAATCCCGCAGACATTATCTGATGATGGCGACCCGCTAGATGCATTGGTGCTTGTGACAAATCCAACATTTCCCGGAATACTAATCGAGTGCAGGCCAATCGGACTGCTCAAACTAAAGGATCAAGGCCAATCCGATGACAAGATAATTTGTGTGTCAACTACAGACCCAAGATATCTGAACACGAAGGATGTCATCCATATAGAGGAACATCACCTAAAAGAAATGGCTCACTTTTTCCAAGTGTACAAGGACTTGGAAGGAAAAAAAGTCGAGGTACTGGGCTGGGATTCTGCAAACACTGCCAAGACAGTAATAATCGAGGCGGTAAAAAACTACAAAAAAATCCTGTCCAAGTATTAAGATCTTGAACCAATTTTTGCACAAGAATTGACAATGTATGATTTAGTTTGATTCTAAAACAAAGAATGGATGTATCTAGACGACGATCTACGGCTTGGTATTTTGGAAAAGACTGGGGTTTTTTCTAACAGACTATCAATTCAAGAACCCAAGGTGCTAATGACGTCTAAAGAAGTCCTAGAAATGCCAAAGGAAATGACGATGGGGAGGCGAACTACTGCATACAAGTATTATGGAGTATCCTACATGCAACACAATCTCATTTTCATCAACGTCAAAAAGATCCCAGATGAAAAAACACTAGACGATACCATAGCCCACGAGCTTGTGCATCAGAGATTTCCATATCTGGCACATGGAAAAAGATTCAACAAGCTTGTTCGCCAAGTCCTCAAGGGCAAAACCTTTCCGCCATACAAAAAGAGAAAGTTCTAGTTTTATGGTTTATATGCCGTATTTTTAGGCAGGCAGTTATATCATGGAACTGTCGCTAGAATTTTTAATTCCTATTATTGCGTCAATTGCATCTTTTACAGTAGCCGCCGGCTTTGCTGTCTGGGTAACTAGACAAAATCCTGGCACAAAAGAAATGACTGACATATCCGATGCAGTCAAAGTAGGAGCAGCCGCCTTTCTGAGACGAGAGCTCAAAATCATCTTGCCAATAGCAATCGGTCTTTCTATTGTAATTGGCTATTTCATTGGTTATTCAAACGGAATCGCATTTGCAGTAGGTGCAGCACTTTCTGCAGTTGCAGGAATAATCTCGCTTAAAATTACAGTCAAGGCCGCAGTCAGGGCGGCAAACGCAACAGGAAGTGGACTTGGCAAAACATTTGCCTTGGCATTCAGGGGTGGCGCAACAGTAGGTCTTGCAGTTCCGGCAATGGCATTATTGGCACTAGCGATTCTCTTTATGGTATTTCCAGACCCAATCACAATTGCTGGTGTTGGTATCGGCGCTAGTCTTATTGCGTTGTTTATTAGAATTGGCGGCGGAATCTTTACCAAGGCAGCCGACATGGGTGCCGATCTGGTAGGAAAAGTAGAGGCAAACATCCCAGAAGACGACCCAAGAAATCCGGCAACAATTGCAGACAACGTAGGCGATAACGTAGGTGATGCTGCCGGAATGGGCTCTGACGTTTACGAATCATACATTGTAACAATTTTAGCTTCAATCCTAATTGGAGCACTAATCGGTCTTCCAAAAATTATGACCTATCCAATCATGGTTGGGGCCGCAGGAATTATTGCATCTATAATAGGCACTGTAACAATTGGCTCAAAAACAAAAACAGACGTGATGAAGCCGCTAAACGTCTCGTTTTACGTCTCAGCCGCAATCGCAATAGGCCTAAACTTTGTCTTTACCACAATGTTCCTAGGAAATGACAATCTCTCATACGCACTGTTTGGATGCACAGTGGTGGGTGTAATTCTGGTTCCAGTAATACAGAGAATCACCGACCATTATACCAACTACAAGTACAAGCCAGTCAGGGACATTACAGATGCCGCCAAGTGGGGCTATGCATCGTTGACACTGATGGGCATAATCAAAGGAATGCAGTCCACTGGACCGTTCATGATTGCGCTGGTAGTGGCTATAGTAATTTCATTTTCAGTTGCAGCATCTGCCGCACCAGATCCATCGCAGGCGATGTTGTATGGGATCTTTGGCACATCGCTTACTGCAATGGCAATGCTAAGCCTTGCAGGAATTGTGTTGTCAATTGATGCATTTGGCCCAATTGCAGACAATGCTGGCGGCATTGTGGAGATGACTGGGATGGGTGAAGAAAACCGCAAGGTAACAGATCAAATTGATGCAGTTGGAAATACAACAAAGGCAGTGACCAAAGGATTTGCAATTGCCAGCGCAGGTCTTGCAGCGCTTGCAATGATTCAGGCATTCCAATATGAAGCAGAAAAGGTATTTGAACATGCATTTGATTATGGTCTATCAAATCCAGGGGTCGTAATCGGCTTGCTGGTAGGGGGACTGATTCCGTTTATCATAACAGGTCAGCTGATTGGTGGAGTGTCTCGTGCAGCATCCAAAATGGTCGACGAGGTTAGGCGCCAGTTCAAGGCAGACCCAGAGATTCTTACAGGCAAGTCCAAGCCCGACTATGCAAAATGTGTGGACATTGCCACTGTTGCCTCGCTACGAGAACTATGGAAGTCAGCTTCAATTGCAATTGCCGCACCGATTGTTCTTGGAATTATCCTAGGTCCACCTGCAGTCGCAGGACTGTTGATGGGCGCAGTAGTGACTGGAATCTTTTTGGCGTATCACCTAGCAAACACTGGTGGAGCATGGGACAATGCCAAAAAGCTTGTCGAAATGCAGGGGCGCAAAGGAAGCGAAGATCACAAAGTTGCAGTGGTTGGAGATATCATCGGTGACCCATACAAAGACACAGCAGGACCTGCACTAAACACGGTGATAAAATTGCTAAATACGGTTGCAATCGTCTTTGTTGGTGCATTTGTGGCAATCTTGGTTCTCTAGAAATATTCTCTGTTTTTCATCACCCACTTTACCAGGGCATAGATTGCAACGATTAGTTCTATTCGCTTTTTGTAATACTGTGTTCTATCGTATATGGCGGAACCTTCCTGCACTTTGCACGTTTTACTAGTCCTTCTCTTTGGAGTGATTTAGTACCTCATGCAGTATTGACGGAGAGATTTCCTTTACGACTCTAATATCTGTGAGTAGCGGATTTTTTTGTGGTTTTTTATCTCCAATAATACCTGAAAAATAGATTTCTTTGCGCAAAACTTTGAGATTCTGGCAAGATATGGACTAGCATAGTTGATACCAGACTGGTTGTAACAATTCTTCTTTCTTGCCTGTAATAATAGAAGAATAACTAAAGATACTGTCGGCAAAAAAGATAGTACAAAAGTCAATCATTCTACCACTCCGGTCATGTCAAGCTCGTCAATTTGAGCCTCGATTGCCTTGCTTAGAGTGTTTTTGTGCTTAGGGCAGAACCAAAAAAAACTATCTACCGTCTCAAAGCAGCCACAAATCCACTGTGTTTTCCTGTCGCCTTCAACTGTCAATTTGTGATATTTTGCTTCTTTAGACATGTTATAGGGACTTGAATTTGGAATTAAAATGTAATTAAAAATTAAAAAAAGGGCTATGGACAGCCTTCCATCTTTTGGATGAAGAATCCTTTCGCCTTGATTTCGTCTTCTACTGGCTTTGGCGCACCCTGTGAGTGGCAAAACTGACATTCTTCTGTTGTCACTTTGGCCTCGACTTCACCGATGGTTTTGAGCCATTGTTTTGCATATTGGATTGCCTTTCCATGATCTTTTTCCGATGTTATGACATCAAAGTGCATGGTGTGGCCGTCCTTTGCTTCTACGTATGTGTCGTAGACGTGTATTTCCATCATGTTTTGTTTATGTAAAAAAGGGATATTTAATTCAAAGATGGTAAGATGTCATTGAAGCATACGGTAATAGTTGGGATTCCAGACTCTGAGAATATTACACTAGAATTAGATGATGCTTTGACTCCCAAAACTGTAGCTGCATTTCTGAAAAGCCTCCCACTTACCATAAAGGCAAATGTCTGGGGCAAAGAGCTCTACACGGATCCTGCACCGTTTTCTGTTGGACCAGAAAATGCCCACGATGTGGTGGATTTGTTTGATGTGGCATTTTGGCCTCCGGGGAATGCAATTTGTCTTTTCTATGGCAACACGCCACTTAGTGATTCTGTGATCAAGCCGTACTCTTCAGTTAACGTGATTGGCAAAATACTCCACCCAAACGTATCTGTGATCAAAAAGACATCTGACAAAAAGTTAGTCTTTCATGCTTGAATTTTTATCAAAACTTGACTTATTTCCGATTCTAGCACAAACGCATTTAGCTGGTTATGCGCGTTTGAGAATATTACCCACACGACTGGGTTTAGCATCATGAATTTTTTGTCAGTAGAGGATGGTTTTGCTTCTGAGTGCGGGTGTGAGTGAAAGATTCCTATAACATCTAGTCCTTTTGTTTCCGCCTCCTGATATCCGCGCAACAGTTCCTCATTTGATATGGTGAAATTTATGGACGAATTATCTGTATTTTTTGTTAGAAAAATCTCTCTTACTGTGGATATGTTGGATTCTTCTTTGCCAAAAAGGAGTGCACACGATTCGGCAGGTGCGCCTTTTTTTGCGTGATCTATTAGAATTTGTTTTTGGAATTGGTTTAGGATTATTGTTTTTTGCAAGCTAACCTACGACTACTATACCCTTCATCCATGGGTGGACTATGCAATAATAGTCAAATGTACCTGCCTCTTCAAATGTGTAGGAATATTCTGCGCCTGACATGACTAAGCTAGAGTCAAACTTGGACTCCACTTCTGTTGCAGTGTGTACTACAGTGTCAGCGTTTTTCCAAGTTACCATTCCTCCAACTGTAACATATGCTGTACTTGGAACAAAACACTCATCATCACATTCAGTGTTTGATGCAGTGCCTACTGCCATATCTACTAGTACCAGCTCAGCTGGTACACTTAATATTTCTGAAAGTGTTTCCTCAACAGATGACTCTTCTACTGGGATCTCTGGTTCCGTTGGGGTTTCGGTCGCTGGTTCTGAGGGAACTTCGACAGGAATCTCAACAGATGCATCTTCTACTGGCGTTTCTAGCGGCGCGGAGTTTGGAACGGTTGCAATTGCACCTTCTGCTAGTCGCCCTCCTGACGATTCTACCAAGTCGAATGATGCCTTCATCCAAGGATGAATTATGCAGAAATAGTCATAATTGCCAAGCTCAAGAGTTGATGTGTCTAGCTTGAATGTCTCACCTGCATTGAATATCGATGAATCAAATTTAGGAGCGTCTCCAACATGTAAGACTCCGTGCATCATAGAGTCATAGTTTGTCCAAACTATTGTGTCTCCCTTGGTTACTTGTATTGTATCTGGATCATAGTCTGGGTTTCCTTGTATGGACGAGTCCTTGAGAATTGAAATTTCTACTGTAGGTACTACCGGAGTTGCTTCTCCGTAAACAAATGATGCTACCATCCACGGGTGTATGATACAAAGGTACTCGTATGTTCCTGGCTGCAACTTGGATGTGTCAAGTAGATATTTTGCCCCTGCATTAATAATTCCAGAGTCAAACGTAGCGCCAGCATCAGCTGAGCTAGTGACTGCGTGTGGTAGTTCGTCGTAGTTTGTCCACTCGATATTATTTCCAGCAGGCACTATGGCCATATCTGGATCATAGTCCGGTGCTCCCTGGACTGCAGAGCCCTTGAGTATTGAAATTGAAGTTATTGGTACAGTAGGTGCAGCCATTTTTTCCTCTTCTACTTCCTCTATGGGTGCAACCAAATATTGCGACGGTCCGTATAATCCAAATCCAACATAGGCTGAAATTGCAGCTCCTGTGGCAATAACGAATATGAGCCCTACAGGCTTTGCGTATTGCGGCATCTTCATTGATACATATGCCATCACTATTGCCGGAACTGTGACAATTAGCATGACTCCGATGAATGTTGGGATGCTTGTTATGGAGTTAAAAATTAGTGCGGTAGCACCAAACGAAAGCGAAATTGCCAAAATAACCAAAGTCGTTGCCTTGGCTCTATTGCTAGTTGAAATACCGCCGTCCAAAATTCCGGCAGCCAAAAATATCAATCCTATAAACATGGTAAGGCCAGTTAGAGCATGCATTCCATCAATGAATGTGTGCGCTATTCCAGCATAAGAAAGGGTAACTCCGGCTATGCCTATGGCAGTCAGACCCATTCCTGGCATCATGAGGTCCCAATTACTCATTTGAGCTTGATGCCTAAAGTGAGGTACTTATTCCTTTTGTAGCGGAAACTCGTCGAAGAAATTAAATGCCTAGTTGGGCGTTTTTGAGTAGTTTGGTAGCAAAAGAACTACTCGAAGTATCAAAGCCAAGAATTGTGGTCTTACTAGTTATCACGGCGGTAACGTCAATGTATGCCGCATCAAAACTAATCGGCCCAGAACTTGATCCAATGGGTTTACTCCACATCATAATTGCAGGTGGTCTGGCATCTGCAGGTTCTAGCGCACTGAATCATTACTACGATCGTGACATCGATCCCCTTATGAAGCGAACCAACTCTAGGCCAATCCCGGCTGGAAAAATAAAGGCGCCAACTGTTTTAGCATATGGACTCGCAGTCAGCGTAGCGTCTGTTGTTTATGCATATTTTACACTAAACTGGGTCTCGACATTTTTCATAGGTCTTGGCATATTTTTTTATGTGATAATCTACACAGCCTGGCTTAAGAGAAAAAACTCGTCCAACATCGTAATTGGTGGCTTTGCAGGAAGTGCTGCTTCTATGGCTGGCTGGACTGCGGCAACCGGATTTGTCCCGCCTATGGGAATTGACCTGCTTGGATTCTTGGTAGGCTTTTTGGTCTTTGTGTGGACGCCATCTCACTTTTGGTGCCTTGCCATGAAAATACGAGATGATTATGCAGAGGCGCGGGTACCAATGCTACCTGTTCTAATTGGAATGCAAAAAACATCAAAGTATATTCTGGCAAATACTGCAATACTACTGCCATACTCACTGGCATTGTATGCATTTGGCCTAGGGCTAGTCTATGTGGCAATTGCCGCAGCGAGTGGTAGTCTGATGCTCGTGTACCACTACAAGCTCACAAAAAATCCAACATCGGATTTTGCATGGAAGGCGTACAAAGTCACGGCACCATATCTGACAATAATATTTGTAGCAGTGGCTCTGGATGCTGCGTTTCACTTTAGGATCTAGGAATCCTCAACACCGGGAAAAGATGCTTCATAGTCTTTTTCCATCATTTCCTTGTTTTGCTCTTCGTATTCATCTTCTTCGACTTCTTGTACTACGACCTCAACTCGTCGTGTGTCCTTTGTGAGCCATGACACACGGATTAGGCCCATTATCTCCAAGTCTAACAAAATTTTGTTTAACTTGTCTTCTGCCAGTGTGTGGCCTGCCTTAGTCAGTGTTTTTACCAAATCTGTATCTGTTATTGACGTGACATCCTTGATCTTTTCAAACACGATATTTTTTATTGGAAAATCTGCCATGGTTTATCCGTAAAATGCTCTATCTCTTGACTTTGGTACGACATTAGAAATAGTTTCCCTTATTGCTAAATACCACTGGTCGACTTCCTTTGTGATTGATGGTCGAATCTTCTTGAGGGCGGCAGCAAAGTCTGTACTGTCTATTTTGGCGGAATTGTTCTGCATTGCGTGAACCCCGGCCTCTCTGCACAAAGCCGACAAATCAGCACCAGTATAATTTTGGGTAGAAACTGAGATCTCTTCTAGGTTTACGTTCTCAGACAGTGGCATCTTTTCTGTTAGAATTTTGATTATCTCAAGCCTTCCCTTTTCGTCTGACTGCTGGACATATAGTACTGGCTCTAATCTTCCCGGTCTGAGCAGTGAACTGTCTAGTAAATCAGGTCGATTGGTAATTCCAATCACTATTACGCGCGATGGCCCACTTTCCTCCATTTCTGTGAGGAGCTGACTCAGTATTGTTTGGCCTATTCCTGCCTCTTCGCCTGACTTTATTCTTGCAAGCGAGTCCATTTCATCAAATATTATAGTGCATGGCGCGGATGTCTTTGCCTTTCTGAAAATCTCTCTTATTGCTTTTTCCGATTCACCAATCCACTTTGATAGAATTTCTGGCCCCCTGACTAGGATCATGTTGCTTCCACTCTCTGTTGCAACTGCGCGCGCAAGAAGTGTCTTACCACATCCGGGTGGACCGTACAGTAAAATTCCTCGTGGAGGCTTGATTCCCATGCTGTAGAATTTTTGCGGCTCTTTTAGTGCAACTATGATGTTTTCCTGGAGCGACTTTTTGACTTCGTCTAGGCCTCCGACGTTTTTCCAAAATACCTTTGGTCGCTCTACATAGAATTCTCTCATCGCGGTGGGAACAACTTCATGTATTGCGTCGTAAAAGTCAGCTAGTGTTATTTCCATTGATTGCAATATCTCCGCAGATACTTTTTCCGTCTCTAGATCGATTTCTGGTAAAAATCTCCTAATTGCCTTGAGCGCCGCCTCTCTACACAACGACTTGATGTCTGCTCCGGTGTAGCCGTGCAATTCAGCTGCTAGTCTTCTTAACTCAACGTCTTCGGCAATCGGCATTCCTCGTGTGTGGATTTGCAAAATCTCTAGTCTTCCATCCACGTTTGGAACCGAGACCTCTATTTCCCTGTCAAATCTTCCAGGCCTTCGCAGTGCCGGATCCACACTGTCTGGTCTGTTTGTTGCGCCAAGAACAATGACGTTTCCCCTATCTGTGAGGCCGTCCATTAGTGCAAGAAGTTGTGCCACTACTCTTTTTTCGACGTCTCCGTATGCCTCTTCTCTTTTTGGGGCAATGGCGTCGATTTCATCAATGAATATTATGCTTGGAGAGTTGTCCTTTGCTTCCTTGAAAATGTCACGAAGCTTTGCTTCCGTTTCACCATAATACTTGTTCATTATTTCTGGCCCATTAATTGAAAACATGTTTGCCTCTGACTCTGATGCCAAAACTTTGGCAATGAGTGTCTTACCACATCCGGGTGGACCGTACAAGAGTATGCCACTGTGCGGCTCTATTCCTAGTCTGTCAAAGATTTCAGGATGTCGTAGAGGCAGCTCTGCAATCTCTCGCATTATTTTGATTTCATTTTTTAGTCCGCCTACTTCGTCGTATGTGACTCGGACTTTTTTGTCGATTGCCTTGTCTGCAGATATTACAAAGTCGGTACTCTTGTCTATTGTTACAATTCCCCTTGGGGAAATCTTGCTTATCTTGAAATCCATCGGGTTGCCCAAAATCATGACAGAGATTTCGTCCCCTTGACAGAACGGTAGTCCCTTGAGCCTGTTCTTTACAAAGTCGGTAAACTCCTTATCCACTGTTACAACGTCTGATACAGGTGTTAGTACAATTGACTTTGCTATTTTTGCTGATGCCTTTTTGATTTTTACTATATCGTTTAGTGCACTGCTAATGTTCTTTCTTGTCTGACCGTCGACGCGAACAACATCTGGGAACTTGTCGTCTTCATCCGTTGGCCATGCAACTGCACAGCTTGCCTTTTTACCGGTAATCTCTATGATATCTCCTGGATTTACTTTAAGAAAGTCAAACGCATCTGGACCAATTCGAGCTCTTTTCTTCCCAACATCTCTCTGCTTTGCCTCACCTACTCGCATTTGCAGAGGTTCATCTTTTTTGGCCACTGGATCACTTCACATCTACTGATTTACGACTCATGTTGAGTACCTCAAATTCGCTTACTCCTGCGACCGATCTGATGGTGTTCTCTAACATGTCCATCTGTCCTTCCTTATCATCTAAATCAAACTCTGCCTTTAGAAAGAATAGGCCAAAAGCAAGAGGCTCTTTAGTGTATTTTCCCATAGTGATACCACCCTCGAGTTTTGCCGAGATATTTCTTGCCAGATCGTCCAGATTGACTTCAGTGCCTTCTGGGAGGATCTTGGTTATCAAAAGTATTCGTGCCATTTCTTATGGTCCTGAAAACTTACAAGTAGGGCATGTGTATGTTCTTGCTGCCTCTCTGCAACTCTGACATCTCCATACCAAGACTGAGCCACATTCTGGGCACATAAATTTTACACAGTTGTCGTTTGGCATGATGTGTTTGTTGCAACAGCTGCAGACTGGAAGAGTCAGTGATGTTGACATGTGCTGTCTTTTTTAATATTCCATTTATAGCTTCCCAAGTGTTTTTTTGTCTAGTTGAGCAGCTTGCGTATTTCGCCGCCAAAAATAGTCTGCGCAATTTTGAGCGATCCTCGAAGTCCTAGCATTTTGATTATTGCCGACGTATGAAAATCAAAATCGTCATTGCTTGAGATATCTGATATCATTTCTGGAGTTATTGTGGAAAATATCTTATCTATAGTGGAATTGTCCAGTCGCTCTAGCATTTTTCTTGCAAAGAGTTGTTTTTCAAATTCCTTTCCGAATTTTTCAGTCCAGAGTTTTTGGTATGACTTGAGATCGTCTTTGTTATTCGATATCAAATAGTTTGAGATTGCTCTACCTGCCAAGATTCCGCCTACTCCACAAGAATAAATCCCACCCGCAGTAGTCGGCTTTGCCTGACCTGCAGCATCTCCGACAATAACTTTGTTTGACTCTAGAAAATCACCAAGTGGACCGTTAATCCAAATAGGCGCAAAGACCTTTCGGATAGTAGAATGTTTTCCCTTTTGCTCTAGGAATTTTTCTATTGCAGAAATGGCATTGATGCCTTTTCCTGCGACTCCAACCTTTCCCATTCCGTCCGCTGCAGGTATTACCCAAGAAAAGAATCCGGGATATTTCAGCGAGTCGAAATTCACTTCGACTAGGCCTTTTTGAATCCAATCTGCGTATATTTCGTATTGCGCAGATTGCAGGGTACCTGTTCGGTCCCTCTGAATTATGGATGTGATTCCTCTTGCATCCACCAAAATTTTACAATCAAATGTTCCAGCACTCGTTACTGCCTGGCCTTGCCTGAATTCCTTGAGTGATGTCTTTACTTCGATCTCTGCTCCATTTTTTTGCGCTTGATGGGCAATCTGCTTGTCAAGCTCACGTCTGTTGATCACAATGACATTCTGCTTTTTCGCATCAATGTCTAGCGTTTTTCCTCCAGGAGATGTCAGTCGAGCCTTTTGAATTGGATAGTCCAGAGTTTTGGTGGACGGTATTATTCCTAGATCCTGCAAACCCGATGCCGACACCAGTCCACCGCAATGCTCAGGCGAGCCGACCTCAAAGTCTTCTTCTAGTACTAGTACAGAATGTCCTGCCTTTGCTATCTCTCGTGCACAAAAAAGCCCTGCAACGCTTGCACCTGCAATTACAACATCATATGACAATTTGCTGTCTTTTGGAATGATTTCCTTTAATTCATTTCGGCAATATTTGCAAAGTTTTTCAATGTGATGCATGAAAAGTAGTTGTTGAGTCTAAAACAAGTCATAATAGTGCGGACAGACCTTGGAATGGGAAAAGGCAAGATTGCAGCTCAAGTGGGACATGCATGTGTACTTGGAGCGGAAAATGTTCGCAAGTCTCACCCTGATTGGTTTTCCAAGTGGTGGCAAGGCCAGGCAAAAATAGTACTCAAGGTAAATTCCGAGTCCGAACTTGAATCAATAAAACGAGATGCAATAGAGATGGGTCTTCCATGGTCTGAAGTCACTGATGCTGGACACACACAAATCGCACCTGGAACATTTACATGCCTTTCAATAGGTCCTGCCCCAGAAGATCATATTGACAAGATAACAAAAGAGCTCAAGTTACTCTGATGCCCAGAATAGATATAATGCGGTAAACAAAAACGTGACTTGTGAAGAAAAAGGGATTAGCAGTAGCAATATTCTTTGGAGTAATCCTACTAACATCAACACTTGCACTTGCACTAAATTCCAGCCCAAACCAGCAAAACCCACTTACAAAGACCACCATCACAGGAACGCCGGCAGACAACTTTCCGGATTTAGATAGACCAAAGTTTTGTGGCACCAGTAATGCAAAGTCAAATCAATATGTGACTGAATATAAAATTCCGACTGACTGCACCCAACCGCTAGCAATCACAACGGATGATTCTGGAAATGTGTACTTTGCTCAAACAAATACCGGCAAAATAGCAAAATTTGATCCAAACACTGAATACTTTGTGGAGTATCCAAACCCGGACTGGCCAGAGGGTGCGCGCTCTATGATGTGGGGAATTGATTATTCGTTTGGCGATGTTTGGTATACTGATGACTCGTTTGACTCTATCTGGAAATTTTCAACAACTGAAGAAAAATATGCTCGTGTGGGCTTTCCAACACAGGAAGACTCGCTACCGCAACACCTCAAGGTACTTGGTAACCAAGTTATTGTAAACGACTTTTATGAAGGTAAAATCAGCCTCTATGATAGCACACAAACATCAAAAGACAAAAAATACACAAACATCCCAACTCCGATTCCTGGCTCTTTTGTTGGCGGATTCGATATGGATTCTGATGGAAACCTCTGGTACACAAACTGGATGCTCAGACAAGGCGGCGCACTCATAAAATTCAACTATAACTCATTTGCAGACCATGTCGCATCAGGCACTGGTAAAAATGTAACAGTGCTGGACTTTTCAGAGACATTCAACCTACCTCAATCAATTGGTGCTCCAAACGGACTTGCAGTGGACAAGCACGGAAATGTCTGGCTTGCAGATACTGCCAGCAGCAACTTTTACAAGTTTACAGAATCGGCTGAATCCTATACTAGATACACTACTCCAATTGCACCGCTTGCAACATATGGCAATGCAACAGGCGTGATCAAGACTCCTGTCAGCCAACCATATTGGGCGCAAATTGAAGGCGACAAATTATACTTTAATGAGCAGGCATCAAACGCACTGGCTGTATTTGACATTGAGCAAGAATATCTGGTGGAATATCACGTCCCATCAAGAAACCCGAACTGGGCCGACTGTGGTGATAAATCTGACTGTGGAATTGCGCAGGTCTTTGGATTTGACGTTGCTGGAGACCAAATTTGGTTTACCCAGTGGGTTGAAAACAAAATTGGCAAAGTAGACCTTGCAGAACCACTATCGGCAACCGTTTCTGCATCAAGCAAGCAAGTAACGATTCAAAGGGGACAGACTGCATTAGCTGACGTGATGATATCTACAAACCAAAACACGGAAATCCTATCAAAGGCAACATCCGAGTTCTCCGACATTAGAGTAAAAATCCCAATTTCAACAATCTCTGAATCGCAGTCAGTCCCAGTATCCATTGTGACTAGCCCGTCTGCTCTTCCTGGCACCTACAAGGTCCTAGTCTCTGCAAGAACTGCGGATGTAACCGTGTCTGAATTTATCACAGTAACAATAACGCAGTGATTCCAAAAATAGACTCTGATATTGGAATAGGACTGTACACCACAAAATTTGTAGGCTGTGGTGGAAAGATCCGCACCCGGCTTGAAGATTTTTTAGTATCGGAGGTTCTAGGCAAAAAGACTCTTGCATCACTTTGTGATGAAGGTTATGCCGTATACCGACTGAAAAAATCTGGTATCGACACGAATCATGCACTTGATCTGGTTTTCAAAAAAACCGGTGCAAGGCTTAAGGCACTGGGGCTCAAAGATGCTCATGCCGTAACTATGCAATATGTATGCTCTATGGCAATGGGAAAAGCGATTGCAAATTATTCCGACGGCAAGATCATACTGGAAAGAATTGGATTTGCAAAAAAACCACTCTCTGCAAAAGACATGACTGGGAATAACTTTGTCATACGTATAGATGGTGCAGACCAATTACTATCTAGTTTTGCAGAATCTAACAAAATTCTGAATTTCTACGGATACCAAAGATTTGGCTCCAAGCGGCCAGTAACACACCTGATTGGCAAGGCAATAATCCAAAAAAGATTTTCAGATGCAGTAAGCCTGTTATTGTCTTTTACTTCACAATATGATTCGCAGGAAAATACCGAGCTACGGCAGGAAATGACAGATCCGGATAACTATTCCAAAGTACTGGATGTAATTCCTCCACAAATGGATTTGGAAAAAATTGTCCTACTGCAAATGGTAGAGCATGGCGACCCTCAAAAGGCACTCCACGAATTACCAATTGGGATTCGTAGGCTGTATGTTGAGGCTTACCAGTCATACCTGTTCAATCTCACACTAACTAGTGCGTACAATTATGGCGAGGAACTCTTTGTGCCGCAACAAGGTGATGTCTGCTTTGACAAAAACGCCAAGCTTGGCAAATACCAAATGGACGACTCACAAAAACTAGCAATTCCGATGGTTGGCTTTTCCTATTTCAAAAAGACCAGATTCGACTATCACATTTCCAAAATACTGGAGCAAGAACAAGTCAAGCCGTCTGATTTCTATCTAAAGGAAATGCAGGAATCATCCAACGAGGGCGGATTTAGAAGCGCCGCCATACAATGTGATGAATTTACAATAAAGTCTGATACGGTAAGCTTTACACTTCAGCGCGGATCGTTTGCCACAATGATAATGCGCGAAATAATCAAGCCGCAGTGCCCACTTGATGCTGGTTTTTAAAGAATTTAGCTCATCCGTTAACTGATTTTAATAATCATTTAATACTCTAAAACTTGGGCAAGAATCAATCATGAAATACAACGAGATCCCTAGTGGTACTCAGGTATCTATTATCATCCCAACATATAATGAATCACAAAACATTCTCAAAATTCTAAAATCAATTCAGGATAATTTGCCAAAGAACACTCGGACACAAACAATAGTAGTTGACGACAATTCCCCGGATGGGACAGGTAAGCTGGTCGAGGAATACATGCAAAGCGTCAAAAAGTTTGCAAATAACACCATCGAGGTAATACATAGAAAGACAAAGGACGGACTAGCATCTGCAATACTCAAA
The DNA here is from genome assembly GCA_016872055.1 of Nitrososphaerota archaeon. NCBI lineage: Archaea > Thermoproteati > Nitrososphaerota > Nitrososphaerota archaeon. Next base: position 87,751 of record VHBH01000003.1, on the reverse strand, counting down.
GGCGTGCAACTTGCTACTGGTAATACCATAGTTGTCATGGACAGCGATTTGTCGCACCCTGCAAACCTCTTGCCAAAAATGATTGATGCACTAAAACACCCAAAATATGATATTGTCGTCGCATCGCGTTACGTAAATGGCGGCGCCATTGTCGGTTGGACCAGAAAAAGAAAATTACTATCCAAACTTGCGACATTTATCGCAAAACGCGGCCTTGGAGTAAACACCAAAGATCCAATGTCTGGCTTTTTCGCATTCAAAAAACCAGTGATTCAGGGCTTAAGCTTTGACGCAATAGGCTACAAGATGCTGCTTGAAATCCTAGTAAAGGCAAAAAACGCAAACGTCTTGGAAATCCCCTACACATTTACAAACCGGGAATTAGGAAAAAGCAAGCTTGACTCTAAAACAATATTTGATTATTTTAAGGCAGTCTGGAAGCTATATCGATACGGCAAGGAGGCAAACAAGGAAGAAAGACGCAATTCTGTCATGTTTTTCTCAAAGGCAGGTAGATTCTACTCTATCGGCGCAATCGGCCTTGCCATAAACTATGTTGTCTCGTCGCTCTTTACTGACGTGGTTTCGGATCTGTGGTATTTGCACGCAACGATAATTGGTATTGCAGTGTCAATGTCTAGTAACTTTATTCTCAACAAAATATGGACCTTTGGGGACAGCAACTTCGAGCTAAGGCAGACATCTATCCAATATGCTAAATTCATAGGCCTAAGCTCGCTTGGTGCACTAGCACAGCTTGCAATCGTGTATTTGCTAGTTGATCACAACAAAATGGACTATCCAATAGCACTTGTTCTGGCGGTTGCAACAAGCGCACTATCTAATTTTGTATTGAACAAAAAACTGACATTCAAAGAAAAAATCTGGTCTTAATTTCAGAAAGATAAAATACCTATACTAGTTAACGCCAAATCGATGATGGATCCAATCTTCATTGTAGCTATAGTATTTCTGGTACTAGGCGGAGCCTTTGGAGGCTATGTCGTAATTCACAAAGAGATCGTCATCAAACCACTGGAAATAGAAGAACACGAAATAGTGGAAAAAATGTCATGCGATGAACTTAGTAAAAAGCACGAATCGGGACAATACTGGTCTTTTAATAACTGGAAGCTTGGCAACTCCAAAATCTGCGGCTGCCCGAACCCACCACCACAATGCACCGGTGGCGGCGGACACTAGATGATTTTAATTTTTGATTTATATTTTTACAAATAATGTCTGGCTTTTCCGTATCAAAGGTACAGGGTAGTAAAACATCATAGACAACTCGGCAAAGATTGCGCAACTGGCACAACCAAGTGGTCTGTTCATTTCTGGAAACGCACTGAATTTTGCAGACAGCGAAACATCCGCATAAAGAAAAATCGACCTTGCTACAAACGCCGTGCAATCTTTGGTTGGCTATGGATTATTCGAGTTTGGCCACGAAGATGGTACTGCTGACTATGCGCTATTTCAGCATCCTCTGAGACTGTGCGCAACATCTGAGGCAATATTTATTGCAGACACGTACAATTCCGTAATTCTAGTAATTGATCTGAAAACAAGTCAAGTTTACACGCTTATTGGCAAGACACAAAAAGACATCGTCTGCCTTCCAGATAATCCACCATGCAATATTTTGGGACTGTACGAGCCTAGTGATGTGGAATTATACGTTGGAAAACTCTACATCACAGAAACGAACAACCATCTGAACCGCGTCTTTGATCTTCAGACAAACACATTATCTATACTGGAGATAAAATGACCCAGACTGCATATGTGTAATAGTTAGCTGCATTATGGGACAAGAGCATTCCATTCTGGAGAAAATCATCACATTTGCTCAGGTAAAAACAACAATGATAACATATGGCGAATACAACATTGTCGCAAATCTAGACACAAGTATATCTAAGAAATAACAGAAATAATTTCCTCAAAAATAAACAAATCCAAAAAAATTAAGCACTATTACCTTGCCCGTAATCTAGCTCGCACATACAAGAACACACCAACTCCACAGACCGCAACTCCAGATAACACAATTGCGCTTCCGTAGTAGATCCAGTCCTTGTTATAGTACATAAACGAGGATTCCGGCCCAACGACTCCTCTGCCTTGGTATTGGAACAACACACCAAAGCAAATCATTATCGCACCAATTATCATGGCGATCTTTTTCATCAAGTATTGGCGGATGTTGTCTCTGTTAAATGCTTGCAAGCCTGATAATCATAAAATAGTTTTATTTGTATTCAGTATCTCACAAAAAGCATCAAGTATGTAGTAATTATTGCAGTTGTATTTACAACAGGCTTACTTTTTTTTGAAGCTAACCTTTATCCAGATGCAGCGAAATCCAGTGGAAGAAAAAACCAATAGTTTGGAAAAAGACCACAAATCCAAGTTTCGGCACATGTTACTACACATCCGACCCTTCACTGAAAAAGTATGTCGACCCTGAGAAAAACAAGCCTGAGCAAGACGATCTTATTCACTACTTAAAGAATGAACAAAATCCGCAAGCAGCACGATTGAACAAATAAACAAAAAGACAAAAACCTGCAAAATACGCCTAGCCCTCTTTTTTAATACACTAAAGTTGATAACAAGACCAAATGATTTTCCGTCATTTTCTTTAATCTGGTTTCATCAAGGTTCAAAAATGTTCAATTGGAGCGCAGATGCAGAAGGTGAGCGACGCTTTTCATTTGTTAATATCATTATCTTTGCCTCGGCTGCATCTATTGCAATTTTGCTATTCTTGGTCTTTGCGCCGCAGATTCGAGAGCTCACACAAAGCACTCCGTACCTAATAGAACTAGCATATTTTCCAACAATCTTTGTCGGGTTTTTGTTTGGACTAAAGCTGACCGAACGAGCAATTAGTCCTGCGGAAACGCGCAGCCCAATCAAGCGAGGAATAATCAAGATCCTACTTTTCTTCTTTATTATAGGAGGACTCTTCAGCTCGGTAAGCTTCGCATTAAACGGCGGAATTCACCTGCCTGAAAAGCCGATACTTGAGATGGGCCTAGCAGATTGGGTTACCCAATTTAGCTCGCACAATGGTGGCCTTACATTTCTCATTGTCACCAGCATTTCGCTGATGGCAGTTGCCACAAAGAGAATCATAGGACTACAAGGAATAGTTAACAGCATATCGACGTTTTTTGGCACATTCATATTTTTCTCTATGGTTGCATTGAGCCTATCGCATACAGAGCCTTCGTCATCCCAAGTATACCTGTACACTTTTTACCATGCGGGAATAATTGGTGGGGCTCTATACAAAATGAACAAGCTCACATCAAAAATGAACATGTGGGAAGACTTTGCTAATGGGTATAGGTAACTAGGGATTATTTGATACGTCCATTGACTCGTCAAGACTAGGCGAGAGATTAACTTCCTCTAAGGCTTTTTCCTCTTCATTCTTTAGATTCATTTCCTCAAGGAATTGCTTGTATTGGTATTGTCTTTCCTTGCTTATTCTGTCAGCGTATAACACATCGTCTCCAATTGCTAGATACAGCAAGGCAATAACTACTAGGGATGCGGCAACCAAAATCATGGAATAGCCTACCGTTCGATAATTGTGTGGATTTTTTTCTTTGCTTTCCATCGTACTGCCTTAATTCTGAGGATGATTTATCCCTTTTTAGTTTTTTTGCACATTTTTGATCCTACCTGATCAGTTGTGCATCGGATTGAACACACAGATCCTTATGGATTGGTATCATTATACTATAATTCCTGAAGTTCTTGCGGCACCTCTTCGTGGGTGCTTGTCCAGAATCATCCTTCAGCTTTTTCACAAAAGGCACAAAACAGGCCTAGTTCAATCCAAAACAATGGCAATTCAGATCCTAAACTACGAGTTTTTGGGACCAATTCGACTATCAGAGTGGGGACCGCCAATGGAAGAAGTCTTGTATATCATTTTGTCAAAAAGCAAAGAAGCATTTCAGATTATCCATGTGGGAGAGTCTGGCAAAACAGACGATGCGGGATTCTTCACCAAACATGACAAGTTCAAGTGTTGGCTCTCACATGCATCGGAACAAAACCTGCATCTGTGCATTTACCCGATGTGGGGCTCTGAGCAAAACCAAAGACAAAGAATTGTACATAAAATCGCAGAAAAATATATTCCACCGTGCAATTCAAATGATACTAATATCGAATAATAATATCATTATACTATGAACTGTCCTTGCTGTGGCGGAATAATGGAAAAAACCCAAGATCTCGGGTCTAGTATTTTGATGAAATGCAAGGAATGTGGCTTGTCTGATACTATATTAAAGTAAGTCTGTTTTCTTTTTGATTTCAAATATCTGTAATGTCAGTAGGTCTAGTGCTTTTTTTAGGTGATCAAACTCGTTAATCGAATGAATCTGACCTTCAACCAGTCTGCGCAAAACCTTGACTGTGCCCTTTTGGAATTCGTCATGAGCGACAATCTCCAATGCATTTAGCTTTGATAGCATGACATCCAGCTCTTTTTTAATATCATTTGGTGACTGGTGGTTTCCCATAGTATTCACTCTGATAATTTCAATATGAATCACATGAGCTCTTCATCTAGCTTTTCAATGGATTCTACAAATTGTCTGCAAGGACATCCCGGTATGGCACACTTGCCGAGCTTTAGGAATGAATCGTTTTTTGATTCTTCATGGGCCTGCCTGACGTGGTGGCAACGCTTACAGTTCACGAAAACAATTTTGGTTTTGGTTTATTTAAGGCGTAAGAACTGCACGAGCCTCTATTCTGGAATATTTGAGATCCTCTAGTACGCAATTTGCCTGCTCCAGCGGAAATGACTTGAAGATTACTCTCAGGTCGTTTTGTTTTGCCAACCTTACCACATCTGCCATGTCTGATCTAGAGCCAATCATAGTTCCACGCAGAGTTTTTTCTGTAAATACATCAAAGTTTGGAATATTTGCCAGTACTCCAAGGACTATGGTTCCACCCTTTTTGACAGAATTGATTGCCAAGTCCACTACTTTTTCTGATGGCGCAAAGACAATTGCCGAATCGAGTAGTCCTTCCTCTTTTTTTAGTGTAGAGAGAAACTCACTTTGCTCTGTAAACTGGATTACGTTATCGGCTCCGACTTTTTTTGCCAAATCTAGATGAGTCTTGTTTCGAGCAACTCCTATCACGCGCATTCCTTCCAATTTTGCAAACTCTACTGTTAGATGGCCGACACCGCCGACACCAAAAATACCGACTGTTTTTTGTCTTGCAGGCTCGGATGCCTTGACTGCCTTGTATGCGGTAATTCCGGCGCAAAAAAGAGGCGCAGCATATTCGGATTTCATAGAATCTGGAATCGGCGTTGCAAAGTCTTCTGTTACTGTGATGTACTCAGCATACCCGCCAAGCATTGTCTCGCCCGTGATCTCTGCATGTTCACAGAGGTGCTCTTTTCCAGTTTTGCAGTAATCACAATGCATGCAGGAGCCGTGAAGTGGTGATATTCCTATTCTTTGTCCAGCTTTGAGGGTTTTTACACTGGGTCCTATCTGGGTTATAGTTCCAACAATTTCATGCCCGGGAATGGTTGGTAATGTAGGAGGAATCCCATACTTTTGCCAGTCTCCCTCTATTCCGTGGAGCTGTGATCTACAAACTCCGCAAGCCTCTATTTTGACTAGTATCTCGTTGTTCTTTTTTATCTTATGAGTTTCAATGTCCCGCAGTTGTAATGGCTTACCCTCAATCGGCCCAAGCCTTTCTAGTATCATTGCGCGCATTATTAATTACGATAATGCCGAGCTATTTCTTACTTTAGACAAAAAATTAAACTCTGGTAATTGGATAGTAGTATGTGGCTGAATTTATGCCAGATGACAAAAGGCGAATAGAACTATTGGAAGTTGTCTCAAAGAGGGGACTTAAGACACTATCTTTGGAGGACCTGAAGGAATTGATCATCTTGGTGGAGAAAAAGGATTATTCTCAAAACAATAAGGCACAAAAATCCAAGATGAAGTTGTTGGCGCAAATCAATGCTCGCGTATATGACATTGAAGAAAAGACCTGGTTTAAATAAAAAATACAAATACTAAAACGAATCAGGCAAATTTATTGGTAGAAAATAAATTAGCACATGAGACCAGCCCATATCTTTTACAGCATGCACACAATCCGGTAAACTGGTACCCGTGGGGCAAAGAGGCACTAGAAAAGGCAGTAAATGAAAACAAGCCGATTTTTCTCTCAGTTGGATATAGCTCGTGCCACTGGTGTCACGTAATGGAGCACGAGTCATTTGAAAACGAAGAGATTGCCAAAACAATGAATGAGAATTTTATATCCATCAAAGTAGATAGGGAGGAGCGGCCTGATCTGGACGACATTTACCAAAAGGTCTGCCAGATGGCAACAGGACAAGGAGGCTGGCCGCTAAGCGTGTTTTTGACACCTGACCAAAAACCCTTCTATGTTGGGACATACTTTCCAATTTTAGATAATTATGGTAGGCCTGGCTTTGGAAGCTTATTGCTTCAACTGGCACAAGCCTGGAAGGAAAAACCAAATGACGTAAAAAAGGCATCAGAGAATTTTATGCAAAACCTTCGGGGAGCAGAAATGGTAACAACTCCTGCAACACTAGAAAAAGCAATTCTTGATGAGGCAGCAATGAATCTTTTTCAGATTGCTGATAACGCATATGGTGGGTTTGGTCAGGCGCCAAAATTTCCGAACGCCGCAAATCTTTCGTTTTTACTGCGATATGCAAAAATCTCCAATATATCAAAGTTCTCGGAATTTGTATTCAAGACACTGAACAAGATGGCTAAGGGCGGAATCTTTGATCAGATTGGTGGGGGGTTTCACCGCTACTCAACTGATGCACGCTGGCTTGTTCCACACTTTGAAAAGATGCTATATGATAACGCATTATTGCCAATTGTGTATGCCGAGGCATACCAGCTAAGCAAGAATTCATTCTATTTGGACATAATTGACAAAACTCTGGGATTTGTCTTGCGCGAGATGACCTCGCCAGAAGGTGGGTTCTACTCCGCATTGGATGCCGACTCTGAGGGTGAAGAAGGCAAATTCTATGTCTGGAGCAAAAAAGAGATCAACCAAATCTTGGGAAAAGACGCCGACGTGTTTTGTCTGTATTATGATGTTACAGATGGGGGCAACTTTGAGGGCCACACTATATTGAATAATTCAATTGCCGCATCTGCAGTCGCATTCCATACTGGAATCACCGAGGATACAGTAAGGACAATACTGGCCGAGTCCTCAAGAAAACTCCTAGAAGCACGCTCAAAGCGCATCCGACCAAGTCTTGATGACAAAATAATAACGTCCTGGAACGCATTGATGATATCTGCATTTGCCAAGGGCTACAGAGTAACTGACAATCCAACATACCTGAAGGCGGCAGAAAACTGTATTACATTCATCGAGAAAAACCTTCTAGCAGGCGACTCAGTTCTTAGAACATACAAAAACGGCAAGGCAAAACTATCTGCATATCTTGAGGATTATGCATATCTTGTCAATGCACTAGTTGATCTCTTTGAGGTAAAACCTGATGAAAAATATTTGGCACTGGCAGAAAAACTTGCAAAATATCTAGTTGAGCATTTCTGGGATGAGGCCAATTCTAGCTTTTACTTTACCGCCGACAATCACGAATCACTTATCATACGACCAAAGAACAACTATGATTTGTCGATGCCGTCTGGCAACTCTGTTGCAGCAAATGCATTGCTGAAACTATACCACCTGACGCAGAACAAAAAATTCCATGAGATATCTTCTAAAACAATGGAGGCATTTGCAATAATGGCCGCAGAAAACCCGTTTGGGTTTGGGTATTTACTAAATGCAATTCATCTACACCTGCAAAACCCAACTGAAATAACACTGTTAAACCCACAAAACAAAACCATCTATGATGATCTAACAAAACGATTCCTACCGGAATCAATTCTAGTCACAATACAAAGCCAAGTCCAGATGCAAGCCCTAGAAAAATATCAATACTTTGCTGGTAAACAATTTGAAAATGACACGACAGTATTTGTTTGTAAAAACTTTAGCTGCTCATTACCACTAAAAACCACATCTGAAATAGAAAAGTTACTTTCTTAGAGTTATTTCAAGTACTTCGCCTACTTGGGGTCGTCCAAGTCTTTCATAGCGAACCTTTGGCATCGTAATGGATATGGTGGTCTGATCATACGTCTTTATCTTAACTGTCGGCTGTGCACCCAAAATAGCCTCTAGTAATGGTTGAACTTGCTCTTTTAGTTCCGGGTCTAGCTTTTTTGCAACGGAATCCAGGATCATCTGTTTTTGTGAGATTGGCTCGGTTTGCACGTCTTCTGCAAGAGAAATCTGCACTATTGCTCCATTATCGACTATTTGGTGGATGCGGTATTTTGTAATGTCTGCCAATGCTGGTAAGTTTTTGTAACGGGATTTAATCCATTCTGGGTTATCCCAGTATTGCCTTTTTGATGAGTGCTGCCTTGTTTTTGATTATTTTGTTGAATTCCTGCATATCGTCTAGGTCGACTGTTCTTTTTTCGTTTTCATATGCCCTCAAAAATGCAGAATATACACATCCAACAATCATTCCAAATGTCGCATCCTCTACTGATGTTAACTCTGGGGAATAATTTTGCACAATTTGCCTAAACGACTCGGCTTCGCTTATGTAATAATCAATCTGACTATCAAGAAAATCACGGGTGTATTTTGTTAGCGCCACTCTGTAATTTCCGGTTTGATGATTTATTAACATTGAGAGCAAACTCAGCATAACATGTGGAAGTTAGATCTGGATTCAGATTTTTTTAGAATTTTGGACAAGGACCGTAAAATTGCCGGCTACTTTTGGCCTGACTATGGGCAGATTCTGCCTGAAAACAAGTACGACGAAATTGTAGAAAAAATGCACAAAAACCATGACACCATTCATGGCGGATTTGTTACTGTGCCGATGGTAAAGTTTGGAATTTTTGATAACAACCAGGAAATGGATGTAATGCAATTATCAAGCAAAATAGATGACATCCAAGCAAGATTGGACGTGTGGAAGGAATTTTTGCTCGAAAAACAAATGCAGCACTCTATTCAAATGTCTCATACAGACAACGATATGCTTAGTTTGAGTTTTCCAGTAAAGTTCTCACAGGGCGTGCCACTTGAGAAAGAAAATCTACTTGATGCGTTATCTTCAACATTAGATTTGTTATCTCAAAAATGCTTACTCTAGTTTTGGCCTACCTTATTTTTTACCTCATTAAACAAAACAAGGCCTGCCATCTCATTTTCAAATGATTCCTGAAGCAATATGTCTGAGCGTATCTTATGTGAAGTGTTGTTGGTTGCAATCCATTCTATGAGATATTGATCACTTTCAAGCTGTTTTTCAGTCGATGTTTTGAAGAGTTTTACTGATTTAACAAATGATTCAGGCGGAGTAATCAACTCGTAAGATTTGAGTATTTCTTGCATTTTCCTAGTATGGATTTCTCCAAATTCTAAAAATTCTTTCTTTTCTACGGATCCTTCATCAAGCATTGCCTTCATTGAATAAAATTCCGTTTGGGTTTTTTTCAACTCATCCTGTATTGTCTGAAGGTTATCGCCAAATACTTTGCCACGATTTTTTGCCTGATCTGCTGAATATACGAACAATATTGCCAATGCGATAATTATTGTTCCTGTGATTCCAGCAATGTGAATGGCCTTCATCTTCAAATTATTTAGTATTGTTTTTGAGGCACGATATTAATTATTGGTCAAACTAATCTGTCCGAGTTGACTGGCAGCACATCAGACAATGACTTTCTCTCTGGTTTTGTCAGACTTCAGCAGGACCAAGAACCTAAGTGTGACTGCATTCGGCAATGACTATCAAAACATCCAGCAAGAATTACGTTTGTAGTAATTTAGCTTTACACAAGTTTTGAACATTAGATATTTGCTGAAATCCTGAATAATCTTAATATATCAAATGTCGAGAACCGTAATCAACAATGAATACAAAGTTACTTGCAAGTTTTGCGATATTTGTGTTACTGGCAGCAGTTGTTAGTATATCGATGACTGACTCTGCGTTTGCGTCAGGTCACAAAGAGTCCGAAATGAAGGTAAAGAAAGACGACAAGAAAGCAGACAAGAAAGCAGACAAGAAAGCAGACAAGAAAGCAGACAAGAAAGCAGACAAGAAAGCAGACAAGAAAGCAGACAAGAAAGCAGACAAGAAAGCCGAAATGAAGCCAAAGAAAGATGCTACAATGAAAACAGCACCATCCGGTCAAGCAGTAAAAGAAGTTACAATAGAAATGCCAAAAGGAGTAGGCGCAGATACCAAATGTGGTGAAAAATGTTTCATTCCAAACACTGTAACCGTGGCAGTCGGAGGTAAAGTCTTGTGGAAAAACTTAGACGTTATGCCCCACATGCAAGCTGCATCTGATGGCTCTTTTATGACTGCTTTAATGAACGGCGGAGAATCTACTTCTACCGCATTCAACACTGCTGGTTCATACCCATACATATGCAGTCTCCATCCATGGATGAAAGGCACAATCATCGTCAAATAATCAGAAGAAATTCTGATTTTTCTTATTTTATTATCATGATGAAATCTTAAACAAATTTATTTAGTTATAGCATTGTTCCCAAAATAATGAAAAAGATAATTTTTGCATGTGTGGCGATCTTTGCATTACTTGGTGCCGTCCTAACCGTGCCAATGATGCAACACGCAGATGCCCAAGAAAGCAAAGCCGACAAGAAAGCCGACAAGAAAGCCGACAAGAAAGCCGACAAGAAAGCCGACAAGAAAGCCGACAAGAAAGCCGACAAGAAAGCCGACAAGAAAGCCGACAAGAAAGAGACCACAAAAGAAACTAAAAAGTCTACAGGAAAGCCAACTTCGACAGCTACAGTAGAAATCAAAAAAGGATCTAGTGATAGTGAAAGTTGTGCAAAAGGAAACAAATGCTATTCATCATTTGAGACCACGGTCAAAAAGGGAGGCACAGTTACCTGGATAAACAAGGACTCTGGCAAACATACCATAACCAGCGGTAACATCATGAGTGGGCCTGATGGCAATTTTGACTCAGGCATAATTGAAGCCAATGGCAAATTCTCACAAAAATTTGACAAAGCTGGAACATACGAATACTTTGATATTATTCGTCCTTGGATGAAGGGGAAAGTTGTAGTCAGCTAAGTCTTTTTTTTATTTTTAATCTATGTAATTTCCCTGCTCGTCAGCTCTTAGCTCAATCTGCATGACGGATCCTGAAATGAATGACTCGTTTCGGATTGTTCTCACGCGCGCAACATCTATGTGGTACGGCCACATTTCCACTACTATTTCGCCAACTTGGACGTTTTCAGGGGCATCTGTGAGTCTGATGTCTTCTTTTTTAATGCCATATTCCTGAAGTTTTTTTAGGCAATGGGTGACTAAAGGTTCTGGGTTGTTGTGGTTTATTGCCCACACTGTTCCAGAATATTGAATTTTTTCCAATTTGTATTACCTGAATTATTTGGTCTGACTTGCAAGAACCTTCAATGTCATTGTGCTCATGACTCGCGACAGTCTTCGGATTTTGTTGGATACTGTCTTGTCAAAATCTTCTGGTGATTTAGCATGGATCTCAATAATGATGTCATATGCACCAAATGTCAGGTATGCTTGCGTTACTTCTGGAATCTGCTTTATTTCGTCTAGCAGGTATTCTTCTGCACCAAGGTCGCAATTGAGTAAAACAAAACCTACTTCCATCGCATATCACTATAACTCGAGTTTAAAAAAGATTACCAGCGTCTTCTATGAGCCGGTCTCTTTGAAGCATGTTGCCCTCTAAAACCACCCTCTATTCTAGATTCGCGTTTTTCCTCTCTTCTATAGCCGGAATCTCTTCGCTCTTCTCTACCAGAATCGCGTCTATCATAATCTCGTCTTCCCCTGTTAAATCCACCCCTAAATCCAGAATCGCGTCTATCATCATCTCTTCTATAGCCGGAATCTCTTCGCTCTTCTCTACCAGAATCTCTTCGCTCTTCTCTACCAGAATCGCGTCTATCTTGGTCGCGTCGTCCACCAAATCCTCCTCTAGAACCTCCACCTCGGCCAAAGCTTCTTCCTCCACCAAAGCTTCTTCCTCCACCAAATCTTCTTCCTCCACCTCTACCAAATCCTCCTCCTCCGCGTCCAAATGTTCTGCGCGGGCCGACTTGTCTTTTTAGTGGGTCTGGAATGTCTACAATTATTCCCATCTTTTCGTTAAGATCAGTCATTGGCGCCTTGACTTGTTGCTTTATTAGATTAAAATCGCCAACTGAAGAATACGATACAAGTGTGATTGCTCTGCCTTTTGCACCTGCTCTTGCGGTTCTTCCGATTCGGTGGAAATAGACCATTTCTTGGTTTGGCACATCATAGTTTACTACCAGAGCTACCTCTGGAACATCAATTCCTCTTGCGGCTACGTCGGTTGCAACCAAAATGTCCGCCTGGCCTCGTCTGAACTGTGACATGGATATTTCACGTCTATGCTGTGACATGTCACCTTCAATTGCTACTGCGTTATACCCTGCTTGGCGCAATGCGCGAGCAACATCCCTAGTTCTGTTTTTAGTTGAGCAAAATACCACTGATTGGCCGCGCTTGTTTTCTTTGATAAATTGTACGAGATAATCCATTTTCTCTCTGTCCTTGATAACTAGAAATGATTGGTCTATTCCCTCTCCTGAAAGGTCGTCTGCTGATAAGAGAAACTGTTTTGGGTTGTTTAGGTATTCGTCTGCCAGTCTTAGGATCTCTGGAGGCATTGTGGCGGAGAATAATGACATTACCTTGTTGACTGGGGTCATTTCCAAGATAAATCGAATGTCGTCGATAAAGCCCATATCTAGCATAGTGTCTGCTTCGTCTAGGACAGCATACTTGAGGTCGTTGAGCTCAATAGAGCCTTGTTTTAGGTGGTCAATTAGTCTGCCTGGTGTGGCAACAATTACCTCGACTCCATGTTTGAGTGCCTGGAGCTGTACTCCCATTCCCTGCCCGCCGTATATTGAAACTACACGAATACCTGTGTGTTTTGCGAATTTTTTAATCTCATCTGTTATTTGCAGTGCTAGCTCTCTCGTTGGTGCTAATACCAAGCCCTGGATTGTCTTGTTTGCATCAATTCCACTTAGCATTGATATTCCAAATGCTGCAGTCTTGCCAGTTCCTGTGTGCGCTTGGCCTATGACGTCTCTACCAGATAGTAAAACAGGTATAGTTGCCTCTTGGATCGGAAACGCCTCATCAAATCCAATGTCCTTTAATCCATCTAAGATGGATTGTTTTATCCCTAATTCTTCAAATTTTGTCAATTTATTTTCCTAAGCAATGACAGACAAAGAAGCTCATTGCTCATTTTCCGTCATTATAGCCTAATGTTTGCCGAATCTCTGGTCCTCTAATAAATCCTTGGAACATAAAGTTGAAAAAAGCCAATAGAGGGATTTGGACCCTCGACCCTCGGTTTACAAAACCGATGCTCTGCCAGGCTGAGCTATATTGGCAACGATTTTCTAACAAAAACTAGCGTTTTAAAATGTTAGTGCAGCCCGTCACTCTTTAATAGAGTCACATCAAAAACTCAACAAATGAAATGGATTCCGCTAAAGAAGCTCAAGGTTCTGACAATTTTGTTTCTGGGAACCGGAACATGGGGAATCATCGCGGGAATGGTTCTCATAAAACCAATCCCTCTAATTTTGGTGTTGTTTGGAGTAATCAATCTCTGCATCGGTGGATTTATCGGATATCGTTATTTCATGCAGGGACCAAAGCCGGAAAGGTCATCGAATAAGCGTAAGAAATAGCGCCACTACAACTAGGATGTTTGTAGTAAAGTGCATTGCATAAGAGTGATTGAGGCCTTTTTTGTCATAGATATACTTGAACAAAAACCCAATTGGGATTAGCAATATTGCCATGTGAAGCTTGATCCCCATTGCAACATGCGCTACTGCCCAAACCAGAACCATTTTTTTTGATTTTCTAAAGTAAAATTCTTCTACGTAGTTTATGTGGATGAACATGTACAAAAGCAGAGGAATAAACGGTACAATTCCCCAGACTCCTTGGTCGGCAAAAGGACCAAACGCGATATTATAACCCAGCCAGCTCCAGTTCAAAATGGGAATATTCTCTACAATTGGGAATAGCGTCACCAAGTATGCGATTAGTATGCCAAATGCTATTGGAGCGTAAACAATAGAGCGAATTCCATCCTTTAGGTCCCGCAACCGCTTTTTTGTCTCCTTGATTAGTACTAGCGATGTTGCAACTGTAAAGACATAATATCCAATTACAAACCCGTCTGATTGCAGCACAGAATCCAAAGAAAAGCCGAAGATATCCACGATTCAATGTGGACTCAACTGAATAATAACATGTGCGTATCTGCATTTGGCAAAAGGCGCACATTTTGTACAGATTATTCTAGACAAAATCATACCTCAAGCTGAAATAAGTATAATAATTCCATGTATTGTTACAAAAACAAAATGCTTGATCTAGTTGCAAAAAAATTATTCCTCACAAAAGGCAGAGGTGTTCATGAAGATAGACTGACAAGCTTCGAATTTGCCCTGAGAGACGCAGGAATCGCAGGTACAAACATAGTTCTGATTTCCAGTATTTTCCCACCTCGCGCAAAGATGGTCTCGCGTGCAGAAGGCCTCAAGCTTATCAATCCGGGTCAAGTTCTATTTTGCATTTATTCAAGAAACCAAACAAACGAGCCACACCGATTAATCTCGGCATCCGTCGGCATCGCTCAACCAAAAGACCCAAACAGGTACGGCTATCTATCGGAATATGAGGCATATGGACAAAACGAAAAGCAGGCAGGAGACTATGCAGAAGACATTGCCGCTCAAATGCTTGCTTCGTCTCTTGGAATCAAGTTTGAATTGGACAAGTCATGGGACGAGAAAAGAAAACAGTGGAAGATTTCTGGAGAAATTTACAAATCAATGAACATAACGCAGACTGCAGTCGGTGACACCAAAGGACGCTGGACTACTGTGTTTTCTGCAGCTGTTCTGGTTATTTAGGCCTAATTCCTTTTAGATAATACACAACTGCGCCTGCAGCTGCTGCACCAATTCCAACTAGGATTACGATTTCCTGTAGTCCTACATTTGCTGTTATTGGTGATGATTCTTTGCCGAAAGTGATTTTCAAATCGGTACTATCTGCAGAAAACTCCTTGCCAAAAAGGTACATTGCCTCTATTTTTTTGCCTGAATTGGAATTGAAGAACCACCCGCTCGTCTCTAGATCTGCTGGAATAGTCTGATTGTTCTTGACTGTGGCACCAATCATACTTCCTACAACTGCATATGCAGATTCGTCTTGTGGGAGTATTACAACATACACGATTGAGTTTAACGGAAAGAATCCAACTTTGTAATAGTCTGACTTATTGATTTCGTTCACCTTGAGGAACTTTAGTGGCTCAACAGTTGTAAGACTCTTAGCTAGTCCCGGATAGCTCTCTGAGACTTTGAGCTGCATAATAGAGATAGGCCCCCTTGGCAGTATGGAAAATGTCATCCTAGAAGAGTCATCTTTGGTTAGTGTCTGTGCTATTTCATAAAATCCGCCCATACTTCTAATCTGATTTGGAATCAATGCGCCGGAGAATCGATTGAACATAAAGTCTGTGTTCTGAAATGATGCTGTATAAACTGCAGATACTACTCCAGTTCCAGAGACTTGGCCTTGCGTCTCTAGCGCTTGGTTCGCTTTATCGTCAAAATGAATGAATGCAGAGTGGAATTCTGTGTTTAGGCCGAAAAATTCGTTAATATCGCCTATTATTGCGTCGCCTGCCTGCCTTGCCTTTTGCTGTGCTGCCTGGATGCCTCCCTGACCCTCTTGGCGCTTGACGTTTATCATTACACAAATGTCTTCCTGAACCCCAAGGACGCACTGTTTCTCATTTGTGATTACCACTGCGGTGATGTCTGTGTTATTTCGTATCTTCTCGTCTAGTGCTGGCGGGATCTGAAATTCATGCAGGGATGTAGTCTGTAGCGACACTGAGGCAGTGACGTTGTTTGAAATTTTCTGATCGACAAGGATTGTTGCAGTTTCGTGATACGTGGAAAGCCTTGGCTCTTCTGCAAACACACTCGTAGTAAATCCTAGAATAAGAACTAGGCTAAGTATTGCAAAAATGCTGTACACAAAGTTGGCAGAATCAATTTTTAGTATTAACTTTGCGTAAGAATCAACATGAATGAATCAAAGGTTTAAATCCAAATGGCTCAGAACATATCTTGACATCGATTCAAACCGTTCGGGGAACAAAAAATTCCGTGGACTGGCAGCCAGTGCGTAAAGGCTGTCAGCCCCATTTTCACTTATAATAAAACCAGTTCTTTTACCTGCGAATTGATGTAATCAAAGCCATCCTGCCAGAACTTGGCAGATGAAATATCGATTCCGTATTCGTTGAGTAGAGTTTCTGGCTTTTTTGAGCCTCCGGCAGATAGAATCTCAAGGTATGTCTTCTCAAACGATCTTCCCTCCCTTTGATACATTTGGAACAGCGACAGCGACAGCAGATTTCCAAATGAATATGCATAGCAGTAAAAAGGTGTGTGGAAAAAGTGCGGAATGCAGGACCACTCAAGCGCAAAATCCTCAGATATCTCTATAGAATTTGCAAACTGAACCTTCAGGTTCCCTAGGTATGCCTTGGATAGCTCTTCTATGGTGGTGCCGTTGGCAATTTGCTTATGTGCTTCGATCTCAAATATTGTAAAGAACGCCTGGCGCATCACGGTGGCATAAATGTCATCTATTTTTTCTGATAAAATGGCGGCTTTTTCGGTGTCTGCCATTTGGTCTGAAATGTTATCATATAGGAGCAACTCAGAAAATGTCGAAGCCGTTTCTGCCAATGGGAGTGGGGCCTCTGAGACTAGGATGGATTGCTTAGATGCTGCCTGACTATGCACTGCATGGCCAAGCTCGTGTGCCAGTGTGAATACGTCCTTTGACTTTCCTGCATAGTTTACCAAAACATATGGGGTGAGCTTTGGCGATACTGTGCTACAAAATGCACCGTCTCGCTTGCCCGGCCTGATCTGAGAATCAATGTGGTTTTGATCAAATACTCTGTTTGCATACTGTGATAATGTGGGGCTGAACTTATTCAGAGACTCTAGGACAAGTCTTGTTGCCTTGTCGTAGGTATAGTCTTTTTCTTTGAATTTTTTTGCACTAGGAGCATACAGATCGTATCTTCTAAGCTTTTTGAGGCCTAATGACTTCGCCTTGAATTCAAAAAACTTGTAAAATACACTAGAGTTTTTCTTACAGACCTCAAGCAACACTTGGACGGTTTTGTCATCAACATCATTCCCAGTGTTTCTAATCGATATCGGGGAGGTGTATTTTCTAATTTCAATTCCCTCATCTTTCCAGTTTAGGACCAGGTTCTGATAGATTTCGCCTAGCACTCCCTTGTTTGAATTAAATTTTCCTAAGAGTGTCTGGTATGCGGTTTTTCTCAAATTCGGATTGCTACTACGTACAAGAACACTTAGCAACTCCCGGGTAAGTTTTTTCTTTTTACCGTTAATTGTTATGACATACTCAAATGCGTTTGTTATCTTATCGTATAATTTTACAAGTGCTGTCGAGCCCGTAACATCAAGGGTGTTGATTATTTTTTCTTCTGGCTCTGAGAGGGCGTATTTTGCCAAGAGTCGCTTATGTCTAAGGAATTGCGATAAGTTTCCCGCATCCTTGATTAGCCTGTTGGCGTTTTTTTCATCAATTTTGCGCTTCCACCACAAGTCAAAAAACAGTGTTTCGTTTTCGATTTTTGAACCCAACTTGGACATTCTTGTTAGCAGTGTGGTCGCCTCATCTGACTGGGTGTCCGATGAATACAACAATGAAGCATAGCCACCCAACCTGCTTGCGTCCTCTGCCAGATCTTCTATATTGTGTATGATTCCGAAAAACTCTTTTGATGAAATGGAAGGCCTAAGCTTTGGCTTTATCTTCCCAAAGTTTTTGACTTTGGATTCCAGCCTTGTTACCTGTTTAGCAAATTCCGGGCTTTTGTGGTCTGGCGCTAATTCAGATAATTTCCACGTTCCCTGTTTGTACATTAGATTGGTCTACATTTTTTCCTCTATATGACTATTCTAACGACTAAATAGCGCAGAAATTTGTCCCTAGTTGGACCGGTAGTCTAGTTGGTTAGGATGACGCACTCACACTGCGTAAGGATTGTTGCAATCCCGCAAAGGTCGTGGGTTCAAATCCCATCCGGTCCACTCTTTTTGTATTATTACGTGATGTAAGGAAGGATAACCTAGAATTATAAAAAAACTCACGTCAGCGTGGTGTTTTTGGACCTTATAACACCGCAACATGACAGATTTTATTCACTAGAGGAATTCAAAAAGATAAGCGAAGACAAGCGAGTCATAGTCATCAAGGCATTTCTGACTGATCTGGTGAGAAAAAGACTGGTTAATCTCTGAGTCGAGGATGTTTTTGAAAAGCCGCACATTGACAAGGATATAGTAAACATGCTAAAAGAAAAAATTCTCATCTAGGAATTGTTGGAAAATATACCAATACATAAAAACACAACAAGACAACAAAATCTCATTGAGAGCACTAGTCTATGACAATTATTGTGTAAATGATGACTTTACTTCTGTTTTGCAGATCAAAGACATTCCAGAGCCAACCCCGAAACCAAACGAAGTTGTATTTCGAGTGCGAGCAGCTGCTCTGAACTATGATGACATCTGGGGAATGAGGGGTTCGCCACTCAAAGTTCCACTACCGCACATCTCTGGATCTGATGCGGCAGGCGATGTCATTGCAATAGGTGATGACGTAACTGGCATCAAGATTGGCGACAGAATTGTATCACATGGAAACATGTCTTGTCGACTGTGCAAAAACTGCACTTCAGGAAGAGAGTTTGACTGTAAAAAACGCAAGGTCTGGGGATTTGAGACAGGGCCGCTATGGGGTGGATACTGTGAGGTCACATACCTGCCCGAAGTAAACGCAGTAAAAATACCAGATGGTGTATCATATGAAGACGCGGCTGCCTGCTCAATGACACTTATGACTGCATGGCACATGCTTGTGGGGCGCGCACAAATCAAACCAGGACAACTAGTCTTGGTTATGGGAGGTGGCTCGGGCATGGGAATCTTTGGAATTCAAATAGCAAAACTCTATGGATGTACAGTAATTGCAACAGCGTCTGGTGACAAGTTGGAAAAATGCTTACAATTGGGTGCGGACTATGCGGTAGATCACAGAAAAGAAGACTGGTACAAACAGGTATTTACAATATCCAAGGAATTTGCAAAAACAAAGGATGGCATTCCTGGAATTGATGTGATCTTTGAGCACATTGGTGGCTCGCATTGGAACAAGGAGCTGACACTGCTAAAATATGGTGCAACACTTGTTACAACAGGTGCCACTACCGGCTATGATGTGTTAACTGATCTGAGGCATATTTTCTTCAAGGGCACAAACATTCTGGGCTCTACTTTGGCTACAAAGGCCGAGCTGGAAGATGCGCTATATTGGGTATCAAAGGGGAAGATAAAGCCGGTAATTGATTCTGTTTACACAATAGACAATGCAGCTGAGGCACACACAAAAATGCTAAAGGGAAATCTCTTTGGCAAAATAATAATGAAGCCATGATGGAAACTGCAATCCTTGACTCGGACTAAGCATTCCAGCAAACGGTTCAAGTCCTATTTTTGAGTCATTTCTACCATTAAACAACGTGGAACAGGACGTTATTGCTCAACTGCAAAAACATCATAGGGCGACACATCGGAATCATACTTACAAAAAAACCCACTACCTTTGTAATGACGTCGCCTAGGTTCTAAAATTCTTATACTGATTGGATGTTTTGATATCATGTGCGTGCGAGACAAAGATGATTCCTTTAGACGCGGACGAAAGCAGATGGTAATGGACAAAAAAGAAGACGAGCTAGAAACTCACTTTAAGACATCTATGCTTTTCCAAAAATCAATGAAGGCGCTTTAAATAAAAAACCATAAACTCTTCTGATGAATCTCACACATAGTTGTTAATACGACTTAAAAATAATTATCGTTGTTTGAGATCCCTGAAAATACGAAAAAAAACAGAGTTAGAATTACATTGTTTTGCACAAACCAATCTTTTTGACCGATCTAATCAGGAAAATCAACACGATAAAATTCACCAACGTATATTACGAGTATGAAATTGGCAGAATTATATCATGAGTGATATTTACATTCTCTGGACAGTATTTACTATCTTCGTTGGCATATCACTTGCAATTGATCTAGGAGTATTTTCCAAGCTCCGCAAAAAAGATACCCACAAGGAAGTACCGCCATTCAAAAGTGCACTGCGCTGGACCATAGTCTGGATTTCACTTGCAGGAATATTTTCTGGCATAATTTACTTTGATATGGGCGATCAAAAATTTGCCGAGTTCATCACTGGCTATGCGCTTGAAAAATCACTTTCAGTTGATAACATGTTTATTTTCTTGTTGATATTTACCTCTCTTAACATTCCCCACAAGTTCCAGCACAGAGTTCTCTCAATGGGCATTCTTGGTGCAATAGCGATGAGGGTTCCACTCATTTTGGTAGGGGCGCATCTTTTGGAGGAATTTCACTGGATGATCTACCTCTTTGGTGGATTTTTGATAATTACCGCAATCAGAATGCTTCTTCAAAGAAAGGAAAAGAAAATCGAAATTGAAAAGAACATCGCGGTGCGGGCTCTGCGTAAAATGATGCCAGTTGAGCTAAACATGCAAGAACCCAAGTTCTTTTTGATTAAAAACGGAATAAAGTATGCAACACCACTCCTAGTCGCACTTGTAATAATAGAATTCACTGACCTACTTTTTGCACTGGACTCGATTCCAGCGATACTTGCAATCACGACTGATCCGTTCATTGTAATCACATCAAACATCTTTGCAATACTAGGTCTGCGTAGCTTATACTTTTTGCTGGCAGGTGTGATGGAGAAATTCTACTATCTCAAGCCAGGCCTTATTGCTATTTTGATGTTCATTGGAATTAAAATGCTGGTATCGGAATTTGTAAAGATTCCTACATTTGTGTCGCTCAGTATAGTCATGGGAATACTGGGTCTGGCATTACTATTTTCGTTTATTCGTGCAAAAAAGCATACGAAATAACTTTCTTGGTAATACTAGAATAACACTTCCAAGTGAACTTGACAAAAAACTCTTGACAAAATATCGCGAGTAGTAAAGTAATAGCTATTTCTTTGCGCCCAGAGTTCTATTCTTTAGTCTTAGGAACTGACCACGGCATTTTCTGCATCTGGATGCCGCCATGGAATTTCTGACGCCACAATTCAGGCATATTTTCATGTGTAGTCTTGCAGCCTGTGCGATTCTTTTCTTCTCTGGGTCTGTGATTGGCATTTGATAAAAGTCCCCTGCGTGTCCTTTTTAGTCTTTGGATCCTAACTTACCTGACAACAGCATGGCAACCTCATTCGGCCTTTTCCCTACTGGAATGTTTGCCTTGTTAAACATTGAAACCTTTGACTCTGCAGATCCGTACGTCCCCATCACAATGGCCCCTGCGTGACCCATTCTTTTTTCCTTTGGGGCATTTCGTCCTGCGATGTATGCGACAATTGGCTTTTTGAAATTAGTATCGATGATGTGCTGGGCCAGGATTTCTTCGGAATCTCCGCCTATCTCCCCTACTACTACTATTCCGTTCAGGTCTGGGTCGTCCTTTACCATCTCAAATGCGTCAATTAGTCTTGTTCCATTTACTGGGTCTCCACCAATTCCTATTGTAATGGATTGTCCATAACCTGCACGGGACAACGCATTTGAAATTTCGTATAATAATGTACCACTCTTTGATAATACTGCGATGTTTCCTTCCTTAAACGGACTTGCAGGCATTATGCCAATTTTGATTAATCCTGGGATCATGATTCCTGGCGTGTTTGGCCCGATTACAATAGCATCTTTTTGCTTTGCCATCTCTAAGACCTGCATTGTATCCCTAATTGGTACGTGTTCTGGTATTGCCACAAGCAACTTGATTCCAGCATCCAGAGCCTCTTTTGCCGCACCAAGGAAGAATTTTGCTGGGACAAACACGATTGATATTTTTGAGCCGGTTGCATCCGCTGCCTCTTTGACTGAGTTGTAAATTGGTACCTTACCCTCGAATTTTTGTCCACCTTTACCTGGTGTGACGCCAGCCGCAATGTTTGTGCCATATTCCATCATCATTTTTGCGTGCAGCGAGCCAAACGTGCCTGTAATTCCTTGTACAATTACTGGCATTCTCTGATAATTCTCAGAAGAGTCCTTGGCTCCGCGCAAAATCTCATAAATGTTAGCCATGTTTTGAGACTCCTAAAACTACGCCAGAGATTGCCTCTTCTACTGAATCAAACATTTTTGTTTTAGTATTCTTGAGCATTTCTTTAGATTTTTCAGACTCTGCTCCCATCAGTCTTGCATAAACTGGAAGATCAATTAGCTTATCGTCATATGCCTTGATGAATGCGGACGCGACAGTTGTTGTCTTTACAATTCCGCCATAAAGGTTCACTAAGATTGCTTTTACCTTTTTCATCTTTGAAATGAGCGTCAGTGCTTCGTATACGGATTCTGTTGTTGCCCCGCCCCCTACATCCAAAAAGCAAGCGGCTTTTCCGCCGTTGTCAATTAGCATGTCAAGTGTTGACATGACAAGTCCTGCACCGTTTCCAACCACTGCAATATTTCCCTCTAGCTCTACCAGAGTGAATCCAGATTTTTCAGCCCGCTCTTCTAGTTCGGTTTTTTCTTGGTACTTGTCCATGTCTGGGTGGCGGAAATTAGAATTATCATCGGTGATTACCTTACCGTCTAGTGCCAGTAATGATCCATCCTTGAGCAGAGCAACTGGATTTATCTCTGCAAGCTCTGCTTCTTTTTCTATTGTTAATTTTGATAATCTCTGTAGCATGTCAACAAAGTCTGCAATGGAATTGCCTGAAAGCCCGATTGACTTTGCCACCTCTTCTGCTATCTGTGGTGTGACATCTCCTAGACCGACCTCTCTTATGGTCTGGTTTTTGACTGATTCGATTTCAACTCCACCTTCGCCTGACGCAATGATGGTATAGCATCTCTTAGAGCGATTCAAAAACAGTGATAGGTATAGCTCATTTTGATATTCTGCCATTTTTTCTAATAATATCGCACGTGCCTTCTCTCCTTTGATAGTCATGCCTGCCACTTGTGGGTATTTCAGCTCAAACTCGTCCTGATTTTTGACTACTTGGATTCCACCTGCCTTTCCACGACCACCTACTGGGGCTTGGAACTTTATGACAAATGGATAACCCAGCTCGGTAGCATGCGCCCTTGCCTCGTCAATGTTTTTGGAATATCTTCCCTTTGGGGTCTTAATTCCATATTGACCAAAAAGCTCCTTTGCCTGGAATTCGAGGAGTCGCATGGATGGATTTTTTTTGGGCTCTTTATAATCGGTTAGTTCATTTGTTCTTCCAAGAGTTCTATTGTCTGCAAAAATAGGTCCTTGCTTTTTCTAATCAGCCTTTGCGGAAACTCGTCCAGATCGTAAATCATTTGTTGTCTAAATGTCGGGGGAATTCCTCCACCAGAAATCACTACTTGCTCTACTACGTGCTTGTCTGTTAGCGAACAAACAATCTCCTCATAGGACTCTTCCTCTTCTTCTAGTGTTTGTCTGTACAAAATAATCGGCGTGCCGGTTTTTGTGACGATGGTTGCTCCCTTTTTTAGCAGTGCCTGTAGGTGCTGTATCTGCCACGCATCAAGACTGATCTGCTTTACCATTACACTATATTGGTAATTTTGCTATTTAAGACCAAACATTTACCAAAAGCTAGCTTACTACTCTATCCAGATTCGGATTTTTTGACCATCAATGTCATCGTCTTTTGTTTGCGGAGCTGATTCAAAATCCACTGATTTTACTCGAACCAAAAAAGCCAAGTCCTTTGATTTTTCTTTAGCCATTTCCAGAGATTCTGAATCCAGATCCAAGATATGTGCGCAGCTCAAAACATCTGTTGGATTATAGCCTTGCTCTTTGCGCAATGTCTGCAGTCTTCTTGCCAGATCCTTTACTAGTCCGCGAGCCATCATTTCGCGGTTTCTGGCAGTAGATATGAATACAATCAGTGAGTCACGCTGCGAATACGCATAGCCGTCCTGGGCGTCAAATGATATCACGAAGTCTTCTAGGTCTAGTGTTATTTTTTCAGCCTCAATATCAAATGTGTGGGATTTTGATTTGAGTAGATTTGATATGATTTCCTCTGGCTTTGTTCCTGCAAATGCCGAGAGTAACGCGCCCATGTGCTGCTTTGCCTTGGGGCCTATTTTCTTTCGGTCCATTTCCACTAGTGGTTTGACTGGAAGCTTCAAGGACTGCATCTCATTAATCAGTTCTAGGCCTGCACTGTTTAGCAGCTCTACTGCCTTGAATGATTCCACATTCATCTGTGATAATAATAATTCTGATAATGATTCCAGTTTTTGCTTTTGTCCTGGAGTGACACAAACTACTGCATCAGTTAGCGGCCAGCGTCGCTTGAGCTTTGCCTTCATTCGAGCTGCTGATGATACTGACACTGACTCTTTCATCAAATCAAATGACTCTTCTATTGTGTCGTTGATTAGATCTGTTTCTGGGACAGGCCAGCTCTCCAACAAAATGCTATCTTTGCCAAACACTGCAAGATGCAGGTATTCACTGGTATAGGGGCAAAGTGGGTGAATCAGAACATCAAGTGTTTTGAGAATCTTATGTAAAATGGCATAAATTGCAAAACGTCTGTCTGTTTTGGAATTATCTTCATCCCATAATTCTGCTTTAGTAATTGGAATATAGACTTGGCTTAGCGAATTTATGATGAAGTCTTCCAATGCCCGAGCAGATTCATGAAACTTGCAGGAATCGTTGTTTTGTTGTACTAATTTGACGAGTCTTTGAAGCTTTGATAAAATCCAAATGTCTGGTGAACCAAGTAGGTTCCTTTGCCTTGCCTGCGATATTGTGTGGATGTTATAGTCGAACTTGTCGTATTCGCTATTTTGCTTGTAATACAGATGAATGTGGTATAGAGTGTTTAGGATCTGGTATGGCCGCGACATCATCTCATCAGTGCTGAAATTAATTGGCTCAATCGGGCTTGACTTCCAGATGAAATAGAATCGGATCAAATCAACTGGATACTTTGTTAATAGTTCTTTTCCATCCATTACATTTCCGAGACTTTTACTCATCTTGTTTCCGTTTTTGTCTAGAACGTGTCCCTGAAACAAGAATGCAGAATACGGCGGCGTAGGCTTGTTGTTGAGAATGACATTCTCAACTAGTAATGTGTATGCCCAACCCCTTGTCTGATCAATTCCCTCTGTTAGAAACGGTGCTGGAATTCCCTTGGAATATTCAGAATCTGAGAGCGACGAATATGGGGCAGAGCCACTATTATGCCAGGTGTCTAGGACGAATTTCTCTCGCTCCATCTGGGCACCACATTTTTTGCACTTTATTCCAATTCTGTCGATCCATGGTCTATGAAGCTCAAAGTTTGGACCATCTGGTAGATCAGTTGCAACATCCAAAATTTCTTTTCTTGAGAATAATCGCTCTACATGGCCGCACTTGCAGTTCCATATTGGTAGAGGACAGCCCCAGAATCTCTCACGAGAAATGCACCAGGGGTGTTTTTCTTTTATTATTCCCAAGAACCGGTTCTTTGGCTGATCAAAAAAGTATTCTACCTTTTCTGCCGCCTCTATTGCTTTATTGTCTAGCTTGTCCAGCATGTAGAAAAACTCGCGTCTTGCAAGCCACACAATTGGGTGATGGGATCTCCAGCAAAGCGGATACTTGTGCTTTATTCTACCTATTCTCACTAGGGCGCCTTTTGCCTTGATGTCTTCTGTTATTTGCCTATCTGCATCACGCACAAACATTGATGCATATTTTCCGGCGTCTGACGTGAACTTGACCTCATCGTCAATTGGTGAGAAAACAGGAATCTTTCTTTTTTGCGCAATATTGTAATCCTCCTCTCCGTTTGCAGGTGCCAAATGCACAAGCCCACTTCCTGTGATTGGATCGACAAACTCTTCAGAAACTGCAATGTGGTAGTTGGGATTTTTTGCAAGCTCGGCTAGTTTTGGAATCTCTGTTAATAATGGGTGGATGTATTTTTTACCCTCAAAACTTGCCCCCTTTACAGTCTTAATAATTTGATAATTTTCAATTTTGACTTCCTTTGCAAATTCTTCTAGTCTTTTTTCTCCAACAACCCAGGTTTCGCCTTCTACTTTGACATAGTGATAATTTTCCTCTGGGTTGAGGCCAACCATTGCGTCAGTGACTAGAGTAAATGGCATTGTGGTCCAGACAATCAAAAAAGCATCTTCTGATTCCAGCTTGACTTTGTAATAGAGTGATGGGTCCTGGACCATCTCATATCCCTGGTTTACCTCTTGGCTTGATAGTGCAGTTTGGCAGCTAGGACAATATGCTACAATTCTATGTCCTTCCGTTAGGACGCCTATCTCGTGTGCCTTTTTTAGAATCTGCCATTCTCTCTCTATGAATTCATCTTTGTATGTCCAGTATGCGTTTTCTTGGTTAAACGACATACCTAGGAGATTATCCACCTCAATCCATTTTTCGTTATATTTGTGGACTAACTTTTTGCACTCTGCTACAAGCTTTTCAATTCCAAATGATTTCAGGATCTCAGTTTTTCCACCGGTGATTCCAAGTTCTTTTTCCGCCTGCAATTCAACTGGTAGTCCCTGTGTGTCCCAGCCTGCGTTGAATGTTATTTTGTAACCCAAAAGTGTGTTGTAGCGATACCACAAATCCTTGATTATTCTTCCACGAAGGTGTCCTGCATGAGGAATTCCATTCATTGTAGGGGGACCTTCAATGAATACTAGATTTTGACCAGACTTTGCATCATCTAACATTTTTTGCAAATCAAGACTGGACAAATGTTGGCGTATCTGTTCTTCAATTTTTTTGGAATTTAATTCCCGGTCTAGTTGCAACATCGTACAAACTGTGATCTGATTTTATAAAGCAAGCTAGGTCTGACCCAGAAACTGCGATTATATACGAGAATGCGAGCTTGAGTTTGTTGGTAAATGTTTTGGTTGTCGGCTCTGGCGGCAGAGAACACGCACTAGGATGGAAGATTGCACAATCAAAACAAGTAGCCAAGGTTTTCTTTACACCTGGCAATGGTGGAACACAAAATAATATTCCAATAAATCCAGAAGAAATTGATAAGCTAATCGAGTTTGCAATAAACAATGACTGCTTTACTGTAGTGGGCCCTGAAGCACCACTATCCAAGGGAATAGTGGATAGATTCACAGAAAACAATCTTGGAATATTTGGCCCAACAAAAGAAGCAGCACGACTTGAATCAAGCAAAATCTGGGCAAAGCAATTCATGCAAAGAAATGACATCCAGACTGCCCCATTTGGAATATTTGATGATGCAAAAGAGGCTAAACAGTACGTTGAATCTGTGAATTATCCAGTAGTCATAAAAGCAGATGGCCTTGCCGCAGGCAAGGGGGTGATTATCTGTGATACCAAACAAGATGCATTTACTGCAATAGAGGAAATGCTGGTCAAAAACACCTTTGGCTCTGCTGGCGCAAGTATAGTGATAGAAAAAAGAATTGACGGAATAGAGGCATCATACATTGCATTATCTGATGGTGTGACTACAATTCCTATGGCTACAAGCCAGGACCACAAGAGGATTTTTGATAATGATAAGGGTCCAAACACAGGTGGAATGGGCGCGTACTCGCCAACCGGCGTAATCACAGAAGAGATGGCAAAAAAAATCCAAAAAAATGTAATAGAAAAAACAATCCATGCAATGAAAAAGGAAGGAATCCCATTCAAGGGATTTTTGTATGCTGGAATAATGATCAAAGATGGTGAGCCATTTGTCTTGGAGTATAATGCTCGAATGGGCGACCCAGAATGTCAGCCGATTATGATGCGAATGGGCTCTGATTTGTACGAATACCTACTCGCGTCATACAACGGTAATCTCGCTTTGCTCCCACAAATTACTTGGAAAAGCCAAACTGCCATCTGCGTTGTCTTGGCATCAAAGGGGTATCCTGACTCTTATCCAAAAAATGAACCAATTTTGGGCCTTGACTCTGTTAATAACAATGATACCATGGTGTTTCATGCCGGCACAAAGCGAGAAGACAACCAAGTTCTAACGAATGGTGGGCGAGTTCTTGGAGTAACAGCACTAGGTACAACACTGGAATCGGCAATTTCTAATGCATATTTGGCTATACAGAAAATCCAGTGGCAAAACAAGTACTGCAGAACAGATATTGGCAAAAAAGGACTAGCATTTCTCTGAGAGAATAATTTCGTCTTCTGTTACTATAATGTCTATTTTGACATCTGAATTTTCGTGCGGGATGTTTTTTGCAATTGATTTAGAGTACGCCAGTGCTATGGTTGGAGTTTCTCTACCTGCTAGGAATCTATCGTAGAATCCCATTCCGTATCCTAGCCTTTGACCTGTCTTTGTCATTGCTACTGCCGGGACTATGATTAGATCAAAACTGTCGACCATTCCACAATATTGCTTTGGTTCCATTATGCCAAATTCTCCTTTTTCCAAGTCTTCAAATTTCTTAACATCGCAGAACATCAAAACTCCTCCTTCTACGCGTGGAAGCGCAAGTGTCTTGCCGTGACTGAGTATTTCCTGCATTATCTCGTGCGTTTTGACCTCGCTTCCAGTAGAATGATAGCACGCAATGGTTTGCGCCTTTCGGTATTGCTCTATTTTACCTAGATTTTTTCTTATTTGCCTACTTGCAATTTCCATCAAATCTGCTGAGAGCCAGTCCCTTTTTTCTAGGAACTGCTTGCGGAGATTTTCTTTAGTTTCTACCATGGCTTGCCGCAGTTACCGTGTTTTTTAATAGCATCGCAATGGTCATCGGACCAACTCCTCCTGGAACAGGGGATGCAAAGGATGCTTTTTGGATTATTTTTTCAAAATCACAATCGCCTACTAGCTTGCCGTCAAGCCTGGTTGTAGCGACATCAATTACTATTGCACCATCCTTTATCATATCTGGCGTTAGTGTGAACTTTGTCCTGTCGCCAACGCCTGTTATGATAATGTCTGCATTTTTACAAACATCTGCTAAGTTTTTTGTTTTTGAATGTGCAACTGTGACTACGGCGTTTTTTTCTAGTAGCAAGTGAATTAGGGGTTTGCCAACTAAATTACTTCGATTAATGATTACTGTGTTTTTTCCTTCTAATTGTATTGAATAATACTGGAATAGCTCCATTATGCCAGACGGTGTACATGCCTTTAGCGCGGCCTTTTTCATTGCAAGGAGCCCTACGTTTTGTGGAGTTAGCCCATCTACGTCCTTTGCAGGCAAAATCCTCGATGTTGTCTCAAATTCGTTGCACTGCGGTGGTAATGGTAACTGAACCAGTATGCCGTGGACCTCGGGGTCTTCGTTTAGTTTATCGACTAGCAAGTTCAAATCCATCTGCGTTATGGTGGATGACAGCTTGTGGTCCTTGGTCTTAATTCCCACTTCGGCACATGCCTTTTGCTTATTTTTTACATATGTTGCAGATGCTGGATTGTCGCCAACAA
Source organism: Nitrososphaerota archaeon (assembly GCA_016872055.1). Lineage (NCBI taxonomy): Archaea > Thermoproteati > Nitrososphaerota > Nitrososphaerota archaeon. The sequence continues at coordinate 57,900 of VHBH01000003.1, read as the reverse complement.
GAACAGTGGCAAGACACGGCTCAACTCCCTTTGATTTTAGGCCCTCCGCGTCCTTTTTGACCTGTTCGCGGACGGCAGCAGAAACTACCAGTCCGTCTATTTTTGTGCCAACCAACAAAACATATCTAGAATAATTCTAATTTAACTTATCAAAATTGACTAGAAAGACAAATGTTGAAGCGACGGGCTATCGGTAGGTAATATCGTCTTCCTCACGCAAAATTTCTATCCGACATATTTATGGGCAGATTTACTTTGTTAACTCAGAATTTTTAGTCGGAAAACCTGCCCCTAGCTCAATGATTAAAGCTAACAAATTCTACGTAATGGTTATAGGCAATATTATACTATGAAACATCAAACACTAAAATGAATTCCCGTGAAAAAGTCCTAGTCGGCTTAGTAGGAATACTTGCAGTGGCATTATCTGTTGGGTTTGTCACAAACTTTGGAGAAACAAAGACCGTTCAGGTGCAAAATCCCCAGCCAACCGCACCCGTACTCTACCAACAAGAGCCAACCAATGCGCCAAAACTGGAATATGCAGCAGTCTCTGATATTCAAAATCAAAAAAGCCCGCTTACTGTATTGTTCAAAAAAGTAGAAAATTCAGTTGTTCAAATCAATACCAAGATATCCACTGTGAACACTAATATCATAATTAATGGCTCGCCGCTTGAAAGCCAATCCTCAAGACTTGGTTCTGGGTTTGTCTATGACACACAAGGCCACATCATCACTAATAATCACGTAATTTCAGGAGCGCAAGAAGTGACTGTCAGATTCGTTGGCGGAAATATTTATTCTGCCAAGGTGATTGGAACAGATCCTTTCAACGATATAGCAGTACTCCAAATAACCGATGACTTCTCTGAAGAAACTCTAAACCCATTACCTCTTGCAAACTCGGCAGAACTTGAAGTAGGTCAGCAAATAGTCGCTATTGGTAATCCATTTGGTCTATCCAACACCATGACTACTGGCATAGTAAGCCAGGTTGGAAGGCTATTGCCAAACTATGAATCTGGCTATTCAATTCCAAGTGTAATCCAAACCGATGCCGCAATCAATCCTGGCAATTCTGGCGGACCTATGTTGAATTTGGAAGGCCAAGTTATTGGTATAAACACCGCAATCCAGTCTACTACTGGTGATTTTTCAGGAATTGGATTTGCAGTGCCATCTAACACTATCAAACGCCTAGTTCCTGTCCTAATAGAAAAAGGAACCTTCACCCATCCATGGCTTGGTGTTTCTGGAACAAGCCTTACGCCAGACATTGCAAAGCTCATTGACCTACCAAAGAACTATCACGGTGTATTTGTGACTACTGTGGTTCCAGACGGTCCAGCAGACAAGGCCGGAATCCAAGAGGCAATATACAATGTAAATCGCGAGCTAAAGGGCGGAGACGTAATTGTGGCACTAGATGGCCAAGTTGTGCGGGACATTGACGACCTTATCATATATTTGGCGGAAAACAAATCCGTGGGCGACACAGTGTTAGTTAAGATTAATCGTACAGGGGAGGTGATGGAAATCACGGCGACCCTTGCCGCAAGACCTGCAAATTAATTTAAATTCGAGATCTCCTTGATTTCATTATTATGAAAAAGGATGTCAATTCTATTGATAAAAATGGGTTCTCAAACAAGTTCTTTGAAGAGCTTGGAAAAGAGCATGACAAAGTTAACGAATTTGCAAATAAACAAAAACAACTAAGAAAAAAACATAACCAGTCCAATCTAAAATAGTCTTGGCTGTACATTTTCTTGTCGTAATTGGGATTCTTGTGCTCTCAGGAACTATAATCTCCGTCGATGCAGCAACCATAAAGCAGACAATGGATGGGGCAATGGATGTCACACTGGAATATCCTGATTCTGTCATTGCTGGGCGCGACTTTGCAGTGTCTATATTTGTTCAAAACAACGGCTGGGAGGATAAGCAAAACATCCTGTTTAAACTAGAGTCGCAAAACAGTTCTATTTTGGGAAAAAACCAGACATTTTCCATTGAGCGCCTATCAAAGGGAGGCTCTTTTGGCGGAACGCTGGAATTTAGCACTACGTTGGAGTCTGATCTTGGCACGTATTATCTTAATGGCTTGTACTCACATGTGCTGCTCTCAAATAACGAAACACCGCAATCGGAATTTCAAAAAAACATCGCAGTTCCTATTTTGATCAAGGCGGCACCGGAAATCCAGATTAACACCATAACCCCAACGAGCATATTCCCAAATGCCGAATTTCAATTTGATATAGAAATAACATCAAAGGATGCCCTCATTCGGGATGTCACAGTCCAGATAATTGCGCCTTCCGACGTGAACATTCGTGGCCAGACATCATATGCATATTCTGCTATAGAAAAAGACACTCCAATATTGATCCGAACTCAGGTGATTACCGACCCCAAAGATGTAACATCAGAGCACAAGATCCCATTTGAGGTCGTAGTATCATACGCCGACGACTCTGGTGAGGATAAAACCACGTCCAAGACCGTCTCGCTTTTGCTTAGGCCTAGGACCTTTATGGAATTTACAACTGATGGAGGACTCTGGATTGGTGGGTTCTTTTTGGCGCCATATGTCAGCATTGGAACTATAGTTGGCATACCTGCAGGAGCGCTATTCTCAATATTTATTCACAGATTACAAAAAAGAAAAAAATCTAGGAAAAAAAAGTAATTCCATGAAAATAGAGTTTGACGTGAAAAAATACATTGAGGAAATAAAAAACTCTGATGAGTATTTTAAAACTTTTATCAACAGAAAAAATATTGCGGCAGGCGTCTTAGTACTGGAACCCGGAGAAGAAGACACACAGATCCCGCACGAGGCAGACGAGCTGTACTATATTATCAAGGGTGATGGGTTTTTACAAATAAATAAAAAAGACTATTCCGTCTCAGACGGCCTTGCGTATTATGTGCCAAAAAATATACCGCACAAATTCCATGGCAACAAAAAACAACTAATTGCCTTGTACTTTTTTAGCGGCCCTGATTACTGAACTTTCTGCCGCTTATCTTGACTTTGCCTTCTGCAAAAAGCCTTACTGCCTTGACATAGGCCAAATGCTCTTTTGCCAGAATTCTCCTTGAGAGTGTTTCTTCGGTGTCACCATCCTTGATTGGCACAATTTCTTGCAGTATGATAGGACCAGTGTCTACACCAGAGTCTACAAAGTGGACTGTGCACCCTGAATACTTTACACCATAGTTGAGTGCCTGCTTTTGCGCATGCAGCCCCGGAAATGACGGCAATAATGCGGGATGGATGTTAAGGATCCTATTTTCATATTTTGCAATAAACTCGGGACTGATTATTCTCATAAAGCCTGCCAGACAGACAAGGCCAGATTTTGGTGTGACTTGGTATTTTTTCAGGGTTTTGATGATTAGCTGGTCGTATTCCAATCGGGTACCTGAGAAACCCTTGCTTGGAATTATCTCAGTAGGCACGCCCATCTTCTGAGCAATTTGTAGCCCCTTTGCATCTGGATTGTTAGATATTACTATGGCTGGATTGATTGGAATTTTTTTTCTTTTTATTCCCTTGAGAATTGCCTCCATGTTGCTGCCTCTGCCGGAAATCAAAATTCCTAGGTTCAACACTTTTTTGTAAGTGCTACTGATTTTATGCTTTTAGTATCTGTGCAGTCTGACAGTAAAGACGGTTCCCTTGTTTAATACTCTGGAGCGCTCTATTGTACCGCCTTGATTTTGTTTATACTCTCGCAGCCTACAAGGCATAGTCATTCCCTCTAGGCTTTGTGGTAAAAAACACTCAAAGATTCTTGGTGGGGGTATTTACTATTTTTTTGGCTTGACAAATTTTTGTACTGTTGTCAACATTCCATTAAAGCCGAAACTTAAATCGTACGTAGATTCTGCCTTGATTGCAGCTAATGATAAAAATGACAAAGACCGGAATTGTCTGCAAAATAGATGGCAAGACCATAAACTTGGATCCAAAGACTGCAACACCAAACTGTGTGAATTTTGTGTCTCATGCCCACTCGGACCATTTGCCTAGCGGCAACAGCGGACTGGTCCTGGCAACTCGAGAAACAATGGAGATTGCAAGTCTTAGGGGGAGAACGCTGGCAAACCATATCGAGCACCTGGATGACTTTAGACTGTATGACTCTGGTCATATTTTGGGTGCAAGGGGGGCTCTATTCCATGATATTTTCTATACTGGCGATATCTGCACCAGAGATAGAGGATTTCTCAAGGGCGCTATAATCCCAAAATGTCACACCCTTATCATGGAGTGTACCTTTGGCAAGCCCGAATTTGTCTTTCCAAAAATAGACGAGACAGTAAAAAAAGTAAACGAGCTTATATCGGAAATTTACCACAAGGGCAAACCGGTGATATTGATGGGATATCAACTTGGCAAGGCCCAGACAATATCGAATCTCTTTGGACACTGGGAGCCGTTGTACTATCATGATTCTGTAAAAGAGATGAATTTACTTCACAATCGCCTAGGTGTTCCACTCAAAGAATCAGTGGGTCATACAGAAGCCGAGTCAAAGGGACTTCTTAACAAAAAACCATGGATAATGGTGTGCCCACTCATGTCAGAGAACAATCCGTTTCTCAAGCAAATGAAGGCAAAATATGGCGCTGTAACAATCGGGTTTTCGGGCTGGGCAAAATCAAATGTATCGTTTGGCAGAAAATCTGACTATTCCATTCCATTGTCCGACCATTGTGATTATCCAGAATTACTGGATTTGGTCAAAAAGACCGGCGCGAAGAAAATTTATACGATTCACGGCTTTGTTGACGAGTTTGCATCAGATCTAGTCCGGCTTGGATATGACGCCCAACCTCTACATGAAAACTCACTTGACGAGTTTTTCTAAGACTGGAATATTCCTATAGTATTACATAATAAAACAACAGCGCACTCATCACACCATGCTTTAAATGAGAATGATCTTGCGAAAATTTTATGGCAACTGAATCTCTGCGAAAGGACCACGATCTAATAGAAAAAGTGGTAAAGGCTATGGAAGTCACAATGCAATTACTCAAGTCCGGCAAAAAAATTCCAGAATCGATTCTAATGCCGACAATAGATTTTACAAAAAACTTTACGGATGTGTGCCATCATGGAAAAGAAGAGGAATCATTCTTTCCAGCACTGGGACAGACAGGCATGCCCACAAACATGGGACCAATTGCCGTAATGCTAATGGAGCACGAAATTACGCGCAAAATAGCAATCCACATGGAGGAATCTGCCAAAGAATACCTTGCTTCAGGACATGCGGAGGCGTTGATCTCTGATATTTCACAATACATAGAACACATGAGCCAGCACCTCTGGAAGGAAAACAACCGATTATTCATGATGGCAGAAATGCGCCTCTCGGGCGTCTCTGATAAGGTCAATGCCGAGCTTGATACTGTTGAGAAAAAAAAACTGGATCAGCTTGGCAAGTCAAGGCAAGATTATGAAAACCTGGTGCAGGGCATCCAGTCGGAAATATCCAAAATAAATTAAAAGAAAAATAATGATGTGACTATTGCGTCAACAATTACTGTTACTTCAGAATCGATGTAACATACATTGTCTGCTTCACATCCTGGAGTCGAAGATCCATATGGAATTGATACGTCTTCACTCATTACAATTTCAGAGTGTTATTCATCAACGTATTCTTCTTCCGTCTCTGGTTCTTCTTCAATTGGTAATTCCTCAGACATTTCTTCTTCGGGAGTCTCTTCCTCAGAAACTTCCTCCTCAGTTGCCGGAGTCTCCTCGACGATCATTTCCTCAGAAACTTCCTCCTCAGTTGCCGGAGTCTCCTCGACGATCATTTCCTCAGAAACTTCCTCCTCAGTTGCCGGAATGTCTACTGGCATTGGAGCTGATGGTGCTGGAATTAATTCCACTGGTGCACTTTTACCTGTTGCCGAAAATGACATGGCAAAGGCAATCAGAGCTACAGTAAATCCAATCGAAATAGCGATGCCAAATTTATCTGCAGTTGTCATGGACTGACTAACTGTGAACTCTAAATAAAGCTACGACTGAGCCAGAATTTGGTTTACTTGTGCCCTGAATCTCTTTAGGCTTACTAGAATCCGCTCAAAATATCTACGAGGATCTTGGGTTTTTTGCACAAATTGATGCATGGTATTGCCCTCGCGAGCAGTGTATCTGAAGACCAAAGAACACCCTTGCATGAAGATGATGTTTCCATGCATTGCCTGATTACGAAGCATCTGCAGTCTCCAAAGACTGCTTTTGGTGGTATCGCCTCTTGGCTTGGTTTTGAGCGTGGTAAAGTAGGTGGTAATTGCATCTTTGACCTTTTTTTGTGAACCCGAATTTGCAAGGTTTTTTCGCAAACCATGCATGTAAAAGACATTCTGTTTATCAAATATCTCGAACTTGTCGTTTATCTGGCGTTTAACTGCCTCAATTACGCCTGACGCAAAAAATAAGAATGCCTCAGCGTTTTCCTCCAGTTTTTCTAATTCTCTTGGTGTTTTTGGGACTTGGCTTGGAATTTTTGCTAGAAATTTTTCTGCCGTTTCTAGCTTGAATTCTGTACTATCCATGTAATAGTTATGGTATAACTAAAACGTAAATGCTTCTTTTAGCATTGCTCGCAGGTCATCTTTTAGATTATCTGTATTCATTGACATCTTTAGGTTCTCTAGTAGTGTCTCTATTATGGTACACTGGTTTTTGGAAAACTGATAGTAGCATTCGAGAACGTCTTCATATGACTTTGCGCGTTTGTACATTTGCCAGAAATTATCCGACATTATCTGGTAGTTATATAGAAAAATCCTGATTGGCTCTTGTACTCCGGCAGAGGAATTGTATCGAAGCATGTTTACCAAAAGCTCTTGTAGTCTTACATCTAGGTTTGCATCAAAAATTGACTTGTAAATGCTTGTAGCGACCGTCTATAACGATCCCATATGATCCAAGATAAGTCTGTCTTTTGGTATTGTGAACGTTTGTTTAGCATGCAAAATAGACCACTAAACAAGTTTTCGACAAAAAGTTTGGGAAGGGGCTTACTCTTGTCCTTCTACTTTCATCAATGTTAGAGTAGAGCGAATTCTATCTATTTTGCGAATCTTCCAAGTTATTGTCTCACGTAGTTGTTCCGATGTGGGCGTCTCTATTTTTGCCAAAATATCATATGCGCCAAAGACTCCTTTTACCTCCCTTACTCCCTCTAGAGGCTTTATCTGGTCAATTACTCTTTGCTCAGCACCTAAGTCACAGTTAATCAGAACATATGCAGTCGCGCTCATCTCACTCCTTCCGTTTTCATGACATAACAAGCAATTTGTCGTATATATTGTGAATTATGTAAAACTTAGGAATCTGTTTAATTTTTCCGTGCTATTATGAACAGATTTTAAGAAAATTCGGATTTTGGCATACGAAGAGATCTGTTGTATGCCACGCCAAATCTATGGGCTTCGTCTCTGGCATGCTGCAGGATTTTCAGTGACTGGTTTTGTCTTGGGAGAAGAACTGGCTCTTTTTGCCTTGGCAAATATACCTCCTCGTTTTCTTTGGCAAGCGATGCGCAAGGAATTCTAATTGCCATACTTTCCAGTGCTGAAATTGCAGCGCCAAGCTGGCCTCGCCCACCATCAATTAATATGAGATCTGGCATTTGTGCACTTTCACTGTCCAGCCTAAAGTATCGACGTTTGACTATCTCATTTATCATTGCAAAATCGTCTTGACCTTTTACCGTCTTTATTTTGAATTTTCTATATCCTGACTTGTCAGGTCTGCCGTTGATAAATCGTGACATAGAGCCCACCGCATATGATTTGCCATGATTTGAAATATCAAAGCATTCTATTATTTTGGGTATAACGGGAAGTCCAAGTCGTTCTTTAAGCTCGACTAGTCCATACTCTGAGCCACTTGACTGCACCAGAGAAATGTTTCTTATAATTAAATCCAGCATTTCCCGTTGCTTGCCTGATTTTGGTAATATTATCTTGACTGGAAATCCAGATGTTTTGGCAAACATTTGCTCTAATAATATGTGGTCTTCTGGGATCTGGTTTGTTATGATAAACGGCGGGATCTGGTTTGTCGTGTAATACTGGTATAGAAAATTGGCAAATGTGTTATCGCCAATCAAGTCAAAGGAATACTTGTTACTGTCACGAATCACCCCGTTTATTTTCTTAAACGTCATGATGTGGGCAGTCTGATTAGATGATACAATTCCAAAATATTCCTCATCGGAATCTGTCGCACTTTCCATCTTTTGCTTGGTTTTGAGGCTGCCTAACCTCTGAAGCGTGTCCTTGATTTCTTGCGCGCGCTCAAAGTGGAGGTTTTTTGAGGCAAGTGCCATTTCCTGCTCTAGGTTTTTTGTAAATGCGCCAAGGTCTCTACCACGAAGTATTGCCTCTAGGTCTGAAACATGTTTTTTATAGTCTTCTTGGGCCTTGACAAACTCACATGGTGCCTCGCAATTTCCTAGATGGTATTCCAAGCAAGTCTTTTTTGGTAGTCTTTTACAGATTCTGATCTTGAATGTCTTTCGTAACGAGCCGATGCTGAGAATCTTGGAGCTTCCAGAGGTAAATGGCCCAAATATCTTACCATCTCCTAGGAATTTTCCACTGCGGGTCCTTCTAGCGACTAGTAATCTTGGGTATTGCTCGTCTGTTATTCTCAGATACGTATATCGCTGCTGGTCCTTGAGCTCGATATTGAACATAGGTCTGTATTGCTTTATCATGTTTGATTCAAGCAAGAATGCCTCTGATTCGTTGTCTGTTAGGACAAATTCTATCTCTGAAATTTTTTCAACCAACTTTTGCGTCTTGTAGTTTTGGTTTTTTAAAAAATATGACCTGACTCTATTTTTGAGGTTTTTTGCTTTTCCAATATAGATAATTTTGGAATCTGCATCCTTCATCAGATAAATTCCTGGTAGTGCAGGAATGATGATTTTTTTAATGTCTAGAGTCAATTTAGGATCTTTTTGAGATATTGTCCTGTGTAGCTTTTGGGATTTGCGGCAACTTGGACCGGAGTCCCAGTTGCAATTATTCTGCCACCCTTGTCCCCACCTTCCGGTCCAAGGTCTATTATCCAGTCGGAATTTTTGATTACATCCATGTTGTGCTCTATTACTACTATGGTGTTCCCAAGGTTTACCAGCCTGTTTAGAACATCGAGAAGCTTTTGCACATCAGCAAAGTGGAGGCCGGTTGTTGGCTCGTCTAAAATATACATTGTCTTGCCGGTGTCACGCTTTGCCAGCTCTGATGCCAGCTTAACGCGCTGTGCCTCCCCACCAGATAATGTGGTGGATGACTGCCCAAGCTTGATGTAGCCTAGGCCCACATCAAATATTGTCTGCAAGATTCGTCTTATTTTGGGAATGTTTTCAAAAAATGCCAGTGCTTCTTCTACTGTCATATCTAGGACATCAGAGATATTTTTGCCCTTGTATAGTACAGAGAGAGTCTCGGAATTGTATCGTTTTCCTTTGCACTCATCACACCGAACGTAAACATCTGATAAAAACTGCATCTCTATTTTTTTAACGCCGTCGCCCTCACATGCAAAGCATCTACCTTCTGCAACATTAAATGAGAACTGTCCTGGTGTGTATCCTCTTTCTTTTGATGTCTCGGTATTTGCAAACAGTTCCCTAATCGGAGTAAATGCACCAATGTATGTTGAAGGGTTTGATCTTGGGGTACGCCCAATTGGGGACTGGTCTATCGCGATCACCTTGTCAATTAGAGTTGTACCCTCAATTGACTTGTGCTTGCCTGGCCTTTCATTGGATTTGTAAAAATATGATGATAGTACTTTTAGAAGAATCTCATTTACCAGTGTTGACTTGCCAGAGCCGGAAACCCCCGTCACAGTAACTAGTAGTCCCAATGGTATGTCAACTGTAATGTCTTTGAGGTTATTTTCTGCAGCACCCTTGATGGTTATTCTCCCAATTTGGTTTCTTTTCTTGTCTGCTAGACTGATTAGGTTTTTGTCCTTGAGATAGTCTCCAGTGACTGACTTGTGGTTGTTCATTATTTGCGGAACAGTTCCCTCAAACACCACCTCTCCTCCATGGATTCCAGCACCTGGGCCCAAATCCACTATCCAGTCTGCATTTTTGATTACCTCCTCGTCGTGCTCTACTACAATTACTGTATTGTCCAAGTCCCTAAGCTTGACTAGTGTTTTGATCAATCTGGCATTATCGCGCTGGTGCAGGCCTATCGTTGGCTCATCCAACACATACAGTACGCCTGTGAGATTAGAGCCTATCTGGGTTGCAAGTCTGATTCTCTGCGATTCCCCGCCTGACAGGGTAGAGCTTTGCCTATTCAGTGTCAGATAGTTGAGGCCCACATTTCGCAGAAATTCCAACCTCTCTATTATTTCCTTGAGGACGTCTTTGGCAATATATTTTTCAGTGTCTGTTAGCTTGATTTCTTTGAAAAACTCGTAACAATCATCAATGGACAAATCGCAGACCTCAAAGATTCCCCTGTCGTTTACCTTGACTGCAAGCGGTTCTGGCTTTAGCTTTTTACCATCGCAAACGTTGCATGGAATATCTCGCATGAATTGCTTAAGCCAGTCTCGCTTTGACTCGGAATCAGTCCCCATAAAGGCTCGCTGCAAATTATTCAGCACACCTTCAAATGAATTAGTATAGGCCCAGTGCGAGTCTGTTGTCTGTGACTCATAGTGGAAGTTTATTCTCTGGTCAGTCCCATGCAAAATAACTCGAAGATGCTCCGGCTTCAACTTGCTAATTGGAGTCATTAGATCAAAGCCGAATTTTTTTCCGACTGCTCTCAATTCCTGCTTTCTGAATGCGGAAAATCTTCCACTCCATGGAATGATTGCGCCATCAAGAATTGATTTTGTCTTGTCTGGAATTACCAAATCTTCATCAAACTCCATTTTGACTCCAAGGCCATGGCATGCCTTGCAAGAACCAAACGGCGAGTTGAATGAAAATGTCCTAGGTTCTATTTCGCCAACTGTTAATCCGCAATATGGGCATGCATTATTCTGAGAAAATATCTTTTCATCCTTGTCAGATGACACCAAAACCGAGCCCTTGGCAGCCTTTAGCGCTGTCTGGATTGCCTCGAAGAGCCTACTTTTTTCCGCCTTTGATGCCCTGAGTCTGTCCACTACAATTTCAATATTATGCCATTTTTGCCTGTCAAGCGATGGGATTTCATCCTCTAGTAGAATTACTTGGCCGTCCACTCTAGCTCGGGAATAGCCGTCCTTTTTCATCTGCTCAAATAATTTCTCATACGTTCCCTTTTTTCTCTGGACTAGCGGCGACAAAATCAGTACCTGTTTTTCATCAAAATCCTTGAAGATGGATTCGCAAATTGACTCTACTGACTGGTTTGAGATTTTCCTGCCGCATCTTACACAATGAGGAATCCCGATTCTTGCATATAGCAATCTCAGGTAATCATAGATCTCAGTAGTGGTGCCGACAGTAGAGCGGGGATTTTTTGACGTTGTCTTTTGCTGTATGGATATAGCGGGCGACAATCCTTCTATGGAATCGACATCTGGTTTGTCCATCATCTCTAGGAATTGTCTTGCATATGCTGAAAGCGATTCTACGTATCTTCTCTGCCCCTCTGCATAAATGGTATCAAATGCCAAAGTTGACTTGCCAGAACCAGACAAACCCGATATCACTACGAGTTTATTTTTTGGTATGTCCAAGTTTAGGTTCTTGAGGTTGTGATGGCGTGCACCTCGAATCTTTAGCTTATCGTGCATTTTTCTTTTCCAACTCTACTTGAATTCGCCTCAGTCTGTCGCGACATGCAATCGCATTCTCAAAGTCCAATTCTTCTGCATATCTTTTCATCTGACTCTCTATTTCTATTATTTCACGGGACAGGTCATGCTGGGTCTTGTTTTTGAGATCATCAAGTGCTGCCACCTGCGCTGGGATGGACTTGATGATTGTTCTAGGCGTGATGTTGTGGATTTTATTGTATTCTAGCTGTTTTGCGCACCTTCTGGCGGTTTCTTCAATTGCCTGCTTCATGGAGTTTGTGGTGATGTCTGCATACATTATGACCGAGCCGTCTGCGTTTCTAGCAGCCCTACCAAATGTCTGAATCAAACTTGTAAAATTGCGCAAAAAGCCCTCCTTGTCGGCATCCAATATGGCAACTAGCGCCACTTCAGGAATGTCCAGACCCTCACGGAGTAGGTTAATTCCAACTAGAACATCAAAGTCGCCTAGCCTTAGCTGGCGTATTAGTTCGGTTCTCTGCAGGCCATCTATTTCCGAGTGGAGGTATCTCACCCGCACCTCTTTTTTTGCCAAATATTCTGCCAGGTCTTCTGCCATTCTTTTTGTTAGTGTGGTGACTAGGACGCGCTGGTTTTTGTCTGAACGCTTTTTAATTTCAGATATTAGGTCATCCATCTGGTTTTTTGTAGGCCTGACCTCTACTTGTGGATCCAATAGACCTGTTGGGCGCACCAACTGTTCTACTATTTGGTAGGATAGTTCTTTTTCAAATGTGGATGGCGTGGCTGAAACAAAAATTGTGTTTTTGATATATTTCTCAAATTCCTCGAATTTCAGTGGACGATTGTCAAAAGCGCTTGGCAATCTAAATCCGTAATCAATTAGGGATTTTTTTCTAGTGTGATCCCCACCATACATTCCGTGGAGCTGCGGAATTGTGACATGTGATTCATCGATTACTAGGAGATAGTCATTGCCAAAAAAATCCAAGAGGCAAAATGCTTGCTGACCTGGAGCCCTTCCATCAAAGTGGCGAGAATAATTCTCAATTCCGGAGCAATATCCAAGCTCCTCGATCATTTCCAAATCAAACTTGGTTCGCATCTCTAGTCGCTGTCGCTCCAGCTCGTTTAATTCTGGCAGTCGCATTTTGAGCTCTGCTCGAATCGATTTTACCGCACGAGTTCGCACGTCATCGGCTATCAAATAATGCTTTGCAGGAAAAATCCTGATTGAATTGACCTTATGTTTTTCTTTTAGTGATACGTTATCCAGTATTGCGATTTTTTCAATTTCATCACCGAACATGGATATTCGCACTAAATCCTGGGAATATGCGGGAATTACATCCAATGTGTCTCCCTTGACTCGGAAATTTCCAGGCGCGATTGTGGTGTCGTTGCGCTCATATCGTGCGTTTACTAGGCGTCGAATCAGCTCACTACGATTCATTTGCGCACCTGCCTTGATAGTAGTTGCCATCTCTTCCCAGTCTTTGGGATTGCCCAAAGAATAGATGCATGACACCGTGGCCACTATTATGGTCGGCTCACCGGATAATAACATGGCAGTTGCCTCTAGTCTCATTTTTTCAATTTTTTCGTTGATTTGAGTGTCTTTTTCGATGTAAGTGTCTGTCTGCACAATGTAGCTTTCAGGCTGGTAATAATCATAATATGATACAAAATAGCCGACATTATTTTTTGGGAAAAACTGTTTTAGCTCCGAATATAGCTGTGCGGCAAGTGTCTTGTTGTGCGATATGACTAGTGTATTTTTGCCTGTTTTTGCAATTACATTTGCAACCGTGAATGTCTTGCCAGAACCGGTTACACCAAGTAATGTCTGAACTTTGCCTTTCTGCACTCCCGTGACTAGCTTGTTTATTGCCTCTGGCTGGTCGCCTGTTGGCTCAAACTCTGATGATATTTGGTATGACTGCACCTGCAATAGGCAATGAGAATTTAATTTCAAATTTAAAGGATGGGTGATTGTATCATCATAAATTACCTAGTGGTAAGCAGTCCGCTGATAATTCATACGTGCCTCTTTTAAGCTAATTTTCAAAGTCAAGCTTTGGTTGCAAGGCTCATTGAACATACACTTGATCGCATTTTGCAGTATTACATTTGTTGTAGTTTCTACGTTTTTGATTTTGGATCTTGATGAAAAGTTTTACCCAAAACCAACAGAGCGTGCTGCAAGCATTGACTATACTGAAACACCAAGCCAGACCATAATTCCACAACCAATTGCCGAGTCCACTCTTGCAATAGAGCCTGTCCCAACAATACAAAAATCAATACAAAAAACGGCTCCAAAAATCCAAATGGAGCCTAAATACAGCCTAGCCGAACTAGAGCAAAAACAGTTTCAGCTTAATCTAAGTGGCGAGGCATTTGTGTCTGGCATACTCAAAAAGGCGAACCTGTTGGTAAAGCTAGAGCCAATTCAGGGAACAGGTTTAAAACAATTCAAAGTAGTTGAGTCGCGACTCATCTTGGATGGCACTGGCGTTGCAATTGTGTCCACGGGTGCAACAATTAATGACACTGTACTAAAATTGGATTTTACCGCAAACAATGTCGGATCATTTTCAATTTCCAGCACGCTGGATAATAATATAATAGATGATGCAAACCGCAAGCAAATCGTAAAAATGAAGGACCAGAATTTCTATCTGGTCAAAAAGGAAACACCGTATCGATTAAACCTGATAGGTACACTGAGCAGCTAATCTACCAGTTCGGCTCGTCTACCATCTTGACGTCATTATCTATTATCTCAAAACCCATTGTCTGTAGTGCCTGCCTTGCAAGCGGGCTGTTTTTCTCTAAAATCTTTCGTGCCATCTGAATTTTGGTGGACTTGTCCATATGCTGGCCGATTTTGTATTTTCCGCGAATTGTCTTTGGTGTTACCTTGATGATTGCGACTTCATCCACTACGTGCATTTCATGCGTTAGCTCTTCATATCCTCCCTCTGGCTGATATTTTTCCATTAACGCATTGAGAGCCACTGCCTTTTCTGACTTGTCTTGTATTATTGCAGCGTTTCCTTTGATAACCACACTAATGTAAAACGTATCTGCCTGCGATGCGTCAGTGGGCGAGCTAAAGTAAGATGGCAAAAATTCTACCTCCCTATCCACTTCAAAGCCCACCTTTGGGTTTTTGCGGATGTTGTCAAGCTTTTCACCTTTTGTATGAGAGTGCATGTATATTGCGTCGTTTACAAAGACAAAATTCATTGGTATGATCTGCGGAAAGCCCTCACTGTCTAGTGATGCAATCCTTCCTATGTGCTCCGAGTTGAGAAATTCTGCTATTTTTTGGGGTGATTTTATCTCGAGTCTGCCAAGTAGCTGCATAGTGAAAGTTATATCGCACTGATAATAAATTCAACCTCACTTGATGCATGGGATTTTTGCTCCCAAGCCTTGGGTACAGGTATGGTTTAGGGGCCATGTACCCTAATTACCACGATTGTGCGATTTTACAGTAAAACCATTACTCATGATTTGTCAGTATGCTATGTAGTGGACCATTCGTATACGGAAAAGGCCAACCCTTCATCTTTTTCGGATTCTACTAGCTTTTTCTCTAGCATTGTCTTGAATATGTTAGAATCATCCTTTATGATGTCTAGGCCTATCTCAACTTCCTTACCTGATGCCATTGTGGGTGATAATACTGCAAGCAGTACATTGGATAGTGAATGAGTGTCTTTTTTTGCATGTACGGAATCCTTTTTGACAAAAAATGTAACGCTAATTGATATTGGCTTTGAGTCAATTCTCTTTTTAACCGCATCAATATTTTTGCCTAACTTAGTCTCTATTGCATCTTTGATTTTCTTCTTATCCTCTTTGACGTTTTTGCCGGCAGTTGCGGGGATGAATCCTCGAACTGAAATGTTTTGAAGTAAAATATCTCCCTTCATAGTTTTGTATGAAAAAATTCTTAATTTAAGCTAGGACTGCAAAAAAAATCTGGCCTGCAAGCTTGCACTTTTCATTCAAATTTGATCGAACGATGCCCAAAGTGCATTATTGTTTCATTTGCACCATCTAGTAGTTTTGACAAGCCTAGTGCCTTGTCTTGGTTTTCTGCAATGTTTGTCTTGAGCACATTTAGATAGTGGATGTTTTGCTTTAGCAGTTTTCTGCGCTTGTTTTTTGATAATTCCGATTCTTTTATGACCTTGAGGGTAGCAGAAATCTCACATAATTTGATTAGGACTGATTCCCATGGTGCCTGCTGTATCTGCTCTACGTAGGCTTCTTCCTGTTTTTTCTTTGGCTGGGTGGTGTGCCGCATTATGCTAGTTGCCATGACTGCGACGTCGCGTCCAAAGCGCTCAAATAATTCATCAAAGGTCGATTTTGTCTGAGATAGTATGGCAGAGCATAGAATCTGCTCATGGGTTATTCCGATGGCCTTTAGCCTAAAGACTACGCCCATGCAAAATGGTATGTCGGCACCTTTTCCGCGAGCATAGGCCTCACACTCGTCCAGAGTCGCCATTACAAAGTAAATTATCGTGTGTTGCCCTTGAGGTGTGGCATTACTTTGGATGCAAACTTGTCAATTGATCCAAAATAGTTTGAACCCCAGAATCTAATGACAAAGTGGTTTACGCCTGCCTTCATGAATCTCTCAAATACTGGGATTACGTCGTCTGGTGTTCCTACAGCAACAGAAGAGCGTGCGATTGCGTCAGGGATTGTGGTTGCACCCTCTCTCATCTTTACAATCCAGTCTTGGTTTGACATAGAATACTCTGTGAAATATTTCTTAAAATCAAATCCTTCAATTGCCTTTAGGTTGTGTACGCGCAAGACCTCTGGCTTGAATAATGATACCTTAACTGCCTCTTTCATCTTTGCCCAGGATTCTTCTGCATCTTCTGAAAAGTATACGTCAATGTCTAGAGCATATTGAAAGTTTTCCTGCTCTTCTTCGGTACGGTCATTTTCCTTCATTGATTTTCTAATTGTTATAGCGTGGTCTTCGAATAATTCTGGCGTGTATCCGATTGGCAGCCACCCATCACCATATTTTCCAGTCATCTGTAATGTTCGCTGTCCACCAGCTGCCATGTATGTTGGTGGGTGTGGTTTACGAATTGGCTTTGCCTGCAAGCACGCGTCTGTTAGCTGATAATATTTTCCATTAAAGTTTACAGTGTGCTCTGGTGATGAATCGTATAGTAATTTTATTACCTGAAGCTGCTCTTCCCATTTTGAGACTGGGTTATCAAATGGAATGTTGAATTCCTTCAAGTTTTGTGCTTCCCCTGCACCGATTCCAAGCGTTCCTCGTCCCTTTGAGATTCTATCAAGTGTTATGGTCGCAAGTGCAATGTTTGATGGATGGCGACGAATCGCGTCTGTAACGCATGTCCCAAGCTCTACATTTTGTGTGGTTGCTGCAATTGCAGATAGCATTACCCATGGATCCAGTACAGTTGCCTTTGACCACTGCGGGACATTGGAATGGTCCATGTACCAAATGGAATCATAACCTACTCTATCTGCCAACAAACAGGCAGTCAAAATTTGGCCTTCTGAAAAGCCGGCTCTTGCGACGTTTAGCCCGTTTTGAATTCCAAACTTTAGCATATTTTTTTGTGATCAGATTTGACCTATTTAAATTTAGTAAACGTCAGCGAAATTCTCATACAAAATTAAAAGAGAAAATGAAAATTTACAGCTTACCGTCGACGATATCCTGTAAACACTGGATGACATCTTGTTTTGTCACAGGACTTGGATTTGGATCCAGATGACCTTTGTCAGTCATGACTACATCAGCTGCCTGGTCTAATGGCGCCTTGAGCGTCATTCTGTCGAATTTTAGCTTTTCAATTACTTCTTTGAACTGATCATAGAAAATCGACTTGTTGAACTTGTGTGCCACAGTTGTGCATGATGATAATGAATATCCATGTGCCACACCCTCATTTGAGAAGACATAGGATAGTGCGTGACCCAGTGTTGTGGAGCAGTTGCCAAATCCAATACCTGATAACATTGAACCATATGGATAGTTTTCCGGCTTGTTGTTAATTATTGCGTCATACAATACCTCAAATGCCTGCTTGCACAATGTTCTTGTGAATTCGTTACCTAGCTTGGAATCATATCCCTCAGTTGCCTGCGCGCATGCGTCACAAACAGAGTTTTTGACTATTTGTTCCGGTGTTCCTTCCATAAAATATGAATCTACAATCGCCCTATCTGCTAGGAATCGGTCCTCGCGGAGGAGTTTTTTCTTGCCATCAAATTTTAGGACGCAGTATGTGGTCATCTCCGCTCCCGTCCCAAATGTTGTCGGGATGAGCGTTTTTTCCAATTTCATTTCCGCACCTGCATATTTTGCAACATCCAGTGAACTTCCGCCACCCAATCCAATTATACAAGATGGATTCTTTGGCTTGAATTCTGTAATTACGCTCTGTACAGTTTCAATTGATGGCTCTGGCTCTACTTTGTCAAATAGCATGTAATCTTTGATGCCCATCCTGCCTAACCACTTTTGTGAAATCGGTGGGGGAGCAGTTGTGATTACTAGAGCATTTTTTTGATATTCTGATTGAGATAATGCATCTTTGCCGAAATTGATTATTTTTGGAATTTTTACTGTGTTCATATTTTGGTGGTTATAATTTGGGTACTTATACCTTACAGGATGAAATCAACTCACCAATCATTCGCGATGCCAAGTGCGATGTGACATCGTTTAGGTCATGTGAGGGACAGACCTCCATGATATCAAGGCCTATGATTCCTCTCTTGGCCAGTTTTTTTACGCAATACATAGCGTCTGTGGACTGGATTCCAAGTGGGACTGGCACTGATACTCCGGGTGCACATGATGGATCTAGACAATCCATGTCAAATGACACATAGACGTTTTCTTTTACTGTATCCAAAATGGTATTGGCTGCCGACTTGATGCCTGATTCTACTATATCAAACGGGGTGATTGCGCGGAGTCTGTGCTTTTTGATGTTGTCTAGTTCATCTTGCTCGGGACTGCGGATTCCTATCTGAATGCTGGACTTGATATCGATATAGTCTAGGCAGTCCGTAATTACTGAGCCATAATAGTTCTTGGTATGCGATACAAAGTCAGGATGAGCATCAAAATATACTAGTGAGATCTTGCCATGCTTTCTTGCCATGGCTTTGATAATATGTGCGGTATTGGAGTGGTCTCCACCAATAGATATTGGCAGTTTTTTTGCGGCAAGAATTTTTGCCATAGTTGTTTCAATCTGCCTTTTTTTGATATTTCCGTAATCGTGAACGCGTGCTACCCCTATTCCGAGTGTTGGCTGGGCCAAGTATGGAAATTTTTTTTCCGCATAAATGTCATTAGAATTTGAAATCTTTCTGATGTGATCTGGTGCAGCAGATGATCCAGTAAATATTGCATGCGACCCCGTTTCATCTGGAATGCCAACTATAACGATATCAGAGTCATCATAGGACGAGTTTGCCCAGCAGATCTGTTTTTTATTCAATGAAGTTAGGTTGGCTACAATGCGAAGAGAAGATAACCCTTTCTACTAATTTTAAGTGTGACCAGTGCTAATCTAATAAGCAATGCAGGAACCAAATCACTCATTGAGTGATGCGCGCAAAATTATTGATGCCGGCCTAGATGCTGCAAGGAATACGGGGTATATCAAAAAATACATTACACAAAACAGGCTTGTCTGCTCTGGTAAATTATATCACACATCGCAATATGATAAAATCTGGCTTGTTGCAATGGGTAAGGCAGCAGATGCAATGGCCAAAACCGCACACGATATTTTGCATGCAGATGGCGGAATCATTGTAATTCCAAAAAATACGAGGTCTGTATTTCACAACAAAAAATTTCTAGTCATCTATGCAGGGCACCCAACACCAAACCAAAACTCAACCCATGCTGCAAAAAAGATCATATCACTATTGAAAAATGCTGGCAAAGAAGACTTGGTGGTTTTTTTGATATCTGGGGGCTCATCTTCCTTAGTTTGCTCGCCTGCCGGAATTACATTATCACAAAAGATCAAGGCCACAAAAATACTGCTTGAGTCCGGTGCCTCTATATCGGAAATTAACGCAATTCGTAAGCATCTCTCAGGCGTAAAAGGGGGCAGAATACTAGAAAATTTGCATTGTGACGCTATATCCTATGTAATGTCGGATGTTGTGGGAAACGACTTGAGTTCTATTGCATCAGGAATGACATATTGCGACAAGACGACGTTTTCTGACTGTCTGGATGTAGTATCAAAGTACAATCTGGGCAAAAAACTTCCAAAATCCGTTCTATCAAGACTGTGTCGTGGCGCGCAAGGCAAGATAGGCGAGACTCCAAAAAAGCCAAGAATCCCAAACCAGATAATTGCATCAAATTCTGACTGTCTTGACATAATGTCAAAAAAGGCAAAATCACTTGGATATTCTGCAGTCATATATCCTGATGTGACAGGCGATGTTGCACAGGCTGCACAAAAAACTCTCAAAAAATTCAAGACTTCAAAAAAATCATGTCTTATCTTTGGCGGGGAAACAACAGTACTAGTGCGCAAAAGGGGAAAAGGTGGACGTAATCAGGAGTTTGTCCTAAATATAATTCCAAAATTGCCTGCAAATACGACTATTGGATCTATTGGAACTGACGGGATTGATGGTAACACGGAATACGCCGGTGCAATCTTTGATCATGCCGTTGACTATGATATCATAAAACCATACTTACAAAACAATGATTCCAATTCATTTTTTAAAAAATTTGGTGGCCTAATAAGGACAGGACCAACCCACACGAACCTGCAAGACATTGGCATAATTCTACAGCATTGATGAGCTGATATTGTCACGACTTGACATCTTGGAGTATTGGTAGACTAGGCCGCGTTGTTCTGCTAGCATATTGATGAATCTTTTTTTGCCTTCTATTAGTGGGTCTTGCGATTTTTCATCACTGGATAAATGTTTGAACATCTCATCCGAATCCAGCTGAATTTTTATTGTGTCGCCATTTTTTATTATAAAAACACCTATTCCCCAAAAAATCCCAACATGCAGTGCGATGTATTTTGATTGCAAATCAGTTACTTTATTCAGGTAAATGTCTGCATGGTCCCGGAACTGATCAACCATGGTATCATCAGTCTGAATCGTCCAGCAAATTCTCTTTGCATTTCCATCGCAAAAAATACTGTGAATCATAGTCAACCAAAAAGGTGTTTTTTGTCTATATAATTTGAATTCAGGTCTGAATAGTCAAATGCAAAACCATACCGTAATGCAAAAGTCCTTCTCCTTCTTTACAAGGATGGTCGACGAGCTGGTCCAGTTCTCCGACACTGATCCCGAACTAGCAGAAGGAATCAAGTGGCTTGATGCGCAGGCCCAACAAAAAGGAATCACGTTTTATGAAATGGTGTTCCAAGTTTTGTACAAGCACGACATAACAAATCGCGCGCAACAATGGTTAAACACCAGAAACTAATTACACTCTGTTATCTTTCCATGGTGATTTTTGTTCATCCGGAACTATTAGCCGAATTATTTATTCACCAATGAAAACATGATCCAGCGAACTATGTGATTTTATTGTGTGGTTTGCATAACATTAACGAATTTTCCATTTTCATCACTAAAAATTTACTAGGATTATCAGATTTTCCAAGTTCTGCAATTATTCTCTTAAATCCGTCAATTCCTGTCTGAATTGAATTTCTTTAGTTTCATTTCAAGATGATGTGAGTTAGAATCGATTTGCTACGAATTTACTTGCACAGACTTTAATCAACATGATTGAGAAATTCTTGAACATTTTTGTATTGTATTGTTTAAATTTTTCAAAAGTAGTGCCTTCTAAAATTTTTATAATCTCTGGTTTGAGCTGAGTATATTTTTTCAATTTTTATATCTCATTCTACTCGTTCAAGATTTCTGTGTAAGAGAGATTATGATTTAATTGTCAAACCCGACTCTTGATTGTTGTTAGTTTGTTTCTGATTTTAATTCACTGGCCTTTTTGAATTCTACTTTGTGTTTCCCTGGTGTGCTTTTGATCTTTGGCTCTATTCGTGGCTTTGATTTTTTCATTGGCTTGGCAGACGCCTTTTTCTTTTTTGGCTTGCCATAATCAGAGTATCTAATCCAGACCATTGCATTTTTTATTGTGCCAGGTAATTATCTTCTAAGATCGATTGGCTCGTACGTGCAGCCTTGCGGTCCGCAATATTTGCCGACATATACTGCCTTTGGTCTATACAGTGCTGTCTTTGGAGCAGCCTGCGCAAATTTTTCCTCTATGACATGCGAGGTCCATCCAGCTACTCGAGATATTGCAAAGATTGGGGTATTAAGATCTGGTGGAATCTTGAGCATATAGTACAGCGATGCAGAGTACAAGTCCACATTTGGGTAAATGTCAATTCCCTTTTGTCGCTTCATCTCGCGGATAGTAGTCTCCTCCACTGCCTGGGTGATATCGTACCACGGTGAGCCTGTCTTTTTTGCCATTTTTCGTGATAGCTCCTTGAGGACCTGAGCCCTTGGGTCATACGTACGGTACACTGCATGGCCCATGCCCATTATCTTTTGGCCATTAGCAATCCTTTCTTTGACCCATGATTCTGCGTTATCCACTGACTTGATGTCAAGTAACATCTTCATTACCTCATAGTTTGCACCGCCGTGCAACGGTCCCGACAGTGCACCAATTGCCGCGCTGACTGCCGAATACATGTGTGCACCAGTCGATGCTACTTCACGTGCTGCAAACGTGGACGCGTTAAATGTGTGGTCTGCATGTAAAATCAGACAAATATCGAAAATTCTTTCTGTTTCAGCGTCCGGCTTTTCTCCCACAAGCATGTTTAGAAAATTTGCAGCATGTGATAATCTTGGGTCTGGGTCTACAATGTCTTTTCCTGTGCGGACCCGCTCCCAGCTTGCAACTATGGTGGGTGTTTTTGATATGAGAGATATTGCACTCTGATAGTTTACCTCCTGCTCACTTGAGCCCTTGTCGTCATAATAACCAGATAGCGCAACAACAAACGCCTGCATCATTACCATGGGGTCGGCGTTTTTCTTCCAGTTTCTCATGTTGGACTGCATCTGGCGCGGCATGTCGCGCGCATCTATTAGTCTCTGCTTGAACTCGTCAAGCTCAGATTTTGTAGGAAGCTTGTCGTTGAGCAACAGGCATGCAGTTTCCTCATAGGTCGAGTTTTTTGTCAGATCCAAAATGTCGTACCCGCGATAGATTAGCTTGCCGTGCTCGCCGTCAATGTCGGATATTTTGGTGTCTGCTACTTCGATGTCGCGCAGGCCTATGTTTTTTGTCTCCAATTTGGCCTTTCTGCCCAAAAATTACCTATTAAGTTTATGCAACTGTTTTACAAAATATCTGAGAATTGTGAACAATCTTAAATAATATTTTGACGTTTACATGCGACGAGAAACTGCCATATCTGCGTCGTAGACCAGGCAGATGGGAAAACACATGTTATTGAAAAATGCTATTTCGTTGTGGTTTTCCGATGCGTTCTCGTTTGTTTTGTTTGATATGATATAGCATTTGGTCTAATCTGACAAAGCAGAGTCCTATAGGTCTGTTTTTCATTGATAATTATGAGCCATATTGAGCGCGACTTTATGCGTCAGGTAGATGAATTGGTTTTGTCTGCCTCACCACAACTGCAGGCAAAGCTTGCGGAAATAGACACAGCAGCCCAAATGTCCGGTACGACGTTTTATGATGTGTATTCCAGTCTCTCAGATGAGGACAAGCGCCAGCTAATTATTTTGGCAAAAAAGTAATTTTGGTTTAAATTAGAGCCCAAAAAACCGCACTTTGTGGCGGTAAAAAAACCAATCAAAAAAACAAAGGTACTATGTATCTCCCACATGGAGGATGCAGACGGAATCAGCTCTGCAGCACTAATTCGAGAGGCCTTTGGAGGAGATACAGTTCTAGTTGACTATCCGGGCTTAATGCCTGTAATTGAGACCCTGATCAATGATGAGAAGCTAAAGACACTATACATTTGTGATTTGGGGCTTGCAAAAAATAACCAGGACAAGTTTGTCGAAGTATTGTCAACTCTCAGAAAGCGCAAGGTTGCAGTCACCTATATCGATCATCACGATATCGATCCAGAAATAATAAAAAAACTCGAAAAGGCCAAAGTCAAAATATTCCACGACACCAACGAATGCACCACGGTGCAAGTGTATGATGCATACAAGAAAAAACTATCTGACCATTCCACATTTGTTGCCACATGTGCAGCTATTACTGATTACATGGAGGACAGACCAAAAGGTGCAAAACTTCTCCAAATCTATGATAGGCAGTTTGCTCTGATATCAGCTACTGTTCTGACCTACAACATTGTGGGACACCAAAAGGATCCTGACTATTTACTGTACTTGGTGGAAATGCTCGCTGAATCAAAATTTCCACATGAAATTCCAAACACATTCGAGTTTGCGCAAATTCAGGTCGGAAAATTAGCAGAGATGATTGCCAAGGTCAAAAAATCACTAAAAACTATGAAGAATCTCGGTTACATGGAAATAACGGATGCCGGTGCATCAGGTGCAGTCAACTTTGTTCTGGGATTATCTGGAAAGGATGTTGGTGTTGCATACAAGGAAAGAATAGACCATGGAATCTATGCTGTTTCCATCCGCGGCTCTAAATCCTGCAAGATACATCTGGGAAGAATGGTAAACGGACTATCTGCAGAGTTTGGTGGCTCTGGGGGTGGACACGATAAGGCATGCGGGGCAGTAATACCAAAAGACAAGATTCTGCCGTTTATCAAAGAGTTTAACGCAAGACTAAACCAGAAAGCCTAAGAAAACTCGACGGTCATGTCGATTTCTACCGTAGAATTTAGGGGAAGACTGCTCACGCCGACTGCGATTCTAGAATGCTTGCCTTTTTCTCCAAAAATATCATAGAATAGATCCGATGCGGCATTGATTATTTTTGGGTGCTCGGAGAATTCCGGCGTACAATTTACAAATCCTGATACGCGAACAATCTTTGTAATTTTATCCAGGCTTCCAAGATTTGCCTGAAGTTGCGCCAAAAGATTAATCGCACACAGTTTTGCAGCTGCTTGTGCTTCTTCGATTGATTTCTCAGAAGGAACTTTACCAGTGTATATGACCTTGCCGTCACGCATTGGTATTTGTCCTGAGACAAATGCCAGATTCCCTGATATCACTACCGGGATGTAGGAACCAGCAGGCTTTGGAGGTATTGGAAGTGTGAGGTTTAGCTGCTTTAGCCTTTCTTCTATCATGGAATGATTCAAAATGATTGGGAATTTATTGTTTTAAGATCACGTGCATAATTTGATTCCCATTTTTTCCTTTGGGATTTCTCTGGAAAATATTAGTGTGCTCAGAGAATTTGATTTGTAATTCTACATGTTTGTTTTTATTGTAGAT
Organism: Nitrososphaerota archaeon; assembly: GCA_016872055.1. Taxonomy (NCBI): domain Archaea; kingdom Thermoproteati; phylum Nitrososphaerota; species Nitrososphaerota archaeon. The sequence goes on along the minus strand of VHBH01000003.1, from coordinate 32,612 downwards.
GCTATTAGATTGTCGATTGCATCACCTTTTATTGTGATTATACAATCTTATTTTGTTATAGCATGGCCTATTTTTCTAGGCATGATGAAAGCTCTGATGTTAGTGTTCCATTAAAGGTGCAGTCGTTTCTCAACGGGCATAGATAGCGATTTTGAATTAAATTGACTATGTCTAATTTATCTTGAGATGAATCATCTCGCCCTTATGCGAATCTGAATGATAAATCATTTTGGGGTGGTTGCCCTTTTGTTCTAAATAACTCTCAATGAGCATTGCCCATGGTAGGGAATGACCAGAGTTTATCTTTGATTCTAAAATGATATTGTTTGTTTTTTCATCATATTGGACCTTGCCAGAACATGTCATCTCTAGTGTAGAGTTAACGATATCTAGGACTTGGTCTAGAGATTTGTCCTTGAGTGAGATTCCTGACTTGTCCAGGAACTTGGTAAAGTCAACAAATTTTTTCGAGTTTAGTATAGAATGCAGCGCAAAACCTAAGCCATTTTGGTTTATGATATTGATAATTTTGCAGACTTCGAGTGCCTGACTCTTTGTCATCTCTGACAGGTTATCGATTTTTAGGGCATCCTTCCATAGTTGGGCAAACAATCTTGATTGGCTTGCACTAAGAATGTCAGTTCCAGAAAAGATTGCACCTCTACCATTTGTGTTGTCTATTAGCAAGATTTCGGAATCATCAAAGGCAAAACAGTTTTGAACGATTTCAGATGAGCGAATCTTCACTCCGTCTGGAATATTCCTAAATGATTCAGAACCAATAACCGATACTGGTACGACTAGTCTAACGTCTAGGTCTCGTCGAAGCACAGATAGCAATTCTTCCTTACATTCGGCTAAAATTGACAACCCCCAAGAATCTGCAGTGATGTGAATTGATGTCTTTGCACCGTCAATCATTGCTCGCATTCTATCTGGGACATAGTTTGCACCTAGGTGGAAATATCGTTTTTCTTCTGCTCCTTGCGCCTTTTTACCATCCTCGCTTATTTTCTTTAATTTTGATACCAATGTGTTCATTGCGTCAACCTTGCTAATCTGCTCGTGCACAATTTCGTCAAATGCGTCCTCTGGCGCAATTGCCGTGCACATTATTGGCTTTGATCTTGATATTATGACGAGTTTTTTCTGCTGTAATTTTAGCAAAACTGGGTAGACCTTTGTTCTTGGCAACTCTGCATAATATGCAACATCCGATGCGGAAATCGTCCCCTTGGTAATTAGTGTGACATAGGCTCGCGCCTCATACTGCGATAATCCAAATTCTTCTAGACTTACTGTTATTTCCCGTTCTTTTCCCATGCGCATTCTTGGAGGTTTTCTAGTCAAGACCGTTTGTCAATTTCAGTAAACAATTAGAAAAAAACTGTAACCCTCGGCACTTGTTACCGCGGTTACGATAAAATCTGGGACACCGCACTCATAAGCAAACCCCAGATCTAAAACTAGGTATGGTCTCAAGCTCTGTATTTGTAAATGACACGGTCCAGGTTTTGCCAAACCCATATGCTATAACAATAAAGCCAAGACTGGAATACTGCATTCATGTTTCTGGCATGATACTAGACAAGCTGGACCAGGCGAGCTCTGAACTCCATGCCAAAAATATGCAATTTTACGGACAAAATGACTCACTAGAAAATACACAATTGGAAATGGAAACAAGCATTCTAGTCGCAATAAATGCAATCAAGTCCGTCAAATCCACACTACTTGCAATATCGCAAATCTCAGGCATTATACAAATCTGTCCGCTAATTTCGCTAATCAGAATGATAAACTCTAACATCTACGGAATAGTCCCTAGCACTCGCCAAGACCTAGTTGAGCTCTCGACTTCTTTGGGCAGCATTGTCATGGATTCTGGTTGTCTGCTGGAATCACGGTTTGATTTTAAGCAGACAAACCTCGAATCCAAACAAATTCTAGCTGAGCTTAATTTGATTGCCGAATCTAAAATCCGCAAGTTCTATCCTAATCTTAATTACTAATTATACACACCATGAACTTTGAGAGTACCAACTTTGAGCGTGATTTAGGCAAGGTAAAGCAGCTTTCCGACCTAGTCAGAAAAAAGATCCTAGAATCCAACCCTAACTATGAATCAAAAATAAACAAGCTATCAAAGGACGAGCTCGAGGACCTGGATTCAATACTGGCACTAGCCGAGCAGATAATATTAAAACACCACGGCAAAAAAGAGGCCTACGCGTTATTGCGAGAATTCGTAGACATGATGAAAAACTGGTCTGTCTCTATTGGGGAGGTAAATGATCAAATCCAGGAATTACTCATATCGGCAAAATCATCAGTGTCTGAAATAGAGAGCGCAAAGAGCGATGTGTCAAATAATCTATCGTTTGATGGCCAAAATCAAGGTACAATAAATTTAACAAAATTTGTCAACGGAGTTCACACCCAAGAATACCAAGGCAAATCTAAATTCACATTCGAGCAGGTAGTATAGAAATGAGTCTGGCACCACAAGAACTAGAAAACAACGCATCAAAATACGCATCCGATGCAATAAAGCTCGACTCTCAGGGTGCCCGAGGAATGGCAATTGCTAACTACCAAAAGGCAATCGACTCGCTAGTAAAATTAATCCAATTATACCCAGACAACAAGCTAAACAAGGTTTACACTGAGAGGTGTCGCGCATATGAGAACAGAATCAAGGCTTTGCAGATGAACCATGGTGTAGATATAGAGCCTGCCGTGGACCCAAATGCAACCCCTGCTGAGCAAAAGGCGCAGCTGGAAAAGAAAAAGGACGAAGACACATTTGATGACCTGATAATGAAGGAAAAACCCGATGTTACTTGGAAGGAAGTAATCGGTCTAGATGATGCTAAAAACGCATTGCGCGAATCCATTGTTTATCCTACACAAAGAGCAGACTTGTTTCCACTTGGCTGGCCAAGAGGCATACTCTTGTATGGTCCACCAGGATGTGGAAAAACAGTTCTGGCTGCTGCCACTGCAAACGAAATAGATGGTTACTTCATTGTGGTGGATGCTGCATCGATGATGTCAAAGTGGTTAGGCGAAGCAGAAAAAAATGTCTCAAAGGTATTCAAATTAGCTCGTGGATATGCGGAAAAGGAAAACAAGCCAGTCATACTATTCATAGATGAAATCGACTCACTACTCGGAAACCGTAACTCCGAAGTCGGAGGCGAGGTTAGAACCAAGAATCAGTTCCTAACGGAAATGGATGGAATCAACGGAAAAGGTAAAGATATCAAAATGTACGTAATCGGTGCAACCAACAAACCGTGGAGCTTGGATTGGCCGTTCTTGCGAAGATTCCAAAAAAGAGTCTATGTACCATTGCCAACACTTGAAGCAAGAGAAGCGCTCTTTGAACTGTATACTGCACAACTAAAGAAGGATGATAAGGTAAAGCCAATGGAGCTTGCAAAATTATTTGATGGCTATTCTGCATCTGATGTCAAAGATGTCTGCCAGAGTGCACAGCTAAGAATTGTAAATGAATTATTCACACAGCCTGGCTATCACGAGCCAATAGCGGGCGAGACTCCGCCGCAGCCTCGAGATCTAACAGTGGCTGATTTCAAGGAAATAATGGCAAGACGCAAGCCGAGCGTATCGATGGATATGATTCGCGCTTACTACAAGTGGAGCGAGCAGTTCCGCGCACTATAAATTCAATTTTGGAATTAGTCAAGTACCAAAATTCCGTTTTTCCTGAAACTGATCGCTTTCTTACTCATAAAACTTAAATCATCTCGAAAATCCAATCACGGAGGGTCACAATTTCAATAAAAAAATCCCAGTTTGCAAACAAATATGCAAAACTGATCTTATCTGATGGTACTATTCTTTCTGGCAGGGGCTTTGGCGCCTCGAAGAATGTTTTTGGTGAACTTGTTTTTAACACCGGAATGGTGGGATATGTCGAAACCCTGACTGACCCGTCTTATTCGGGACAAATACTGACTTTGACCTATCCGCTTGTGGGTAATTATGGAGTGCCTGACCCATCACAAGCCGACGAGTCTGGGATATCAAAATTCTTTGAATCCGGGTGTATTCAGGCTCGGGGATTAGTGGTCCATGAATTATCCGAGATTGCAAGCCACTGGAATCTATCGATGACACTAGATGAGTGGATGCACAAAGAGGGAATTCCTGGAATTTCTGATATTGACACGCGCGAGCTTACAAAAAGACTACGAATCAGCGGAGTCACAATGGCGGCACTAGTGGTGTCTGATTCTGAAATAAATGTGGAGCAGATCAAAAAAGAGCTGGCAACTGCAAAACCATACTCTGAGGAAAAATTCATGAATGTAGTTTCCACAAAACAAGTCCAGTCATTTGGGCAAGAGTCTGACTGTGTCGTGGTGGTGGATACTGGTGTCAAAAATGCCATACTGCGCAATGTTCGGGATCTTGGATACAAAGTCATCAAAGTACCGTGGAACACTAGCTATTCAGATATCATGAAATATTCCCCAAAGGGCGTCGTGCTAAGTAACGGGCCTGGAGATCCTGAGGCATGCCCTGAGACAATAGAAACTGCCAAGAATCTAATCCAAAATAATATCCCAACACTTGGCATTTGTCTTGGCGCACAAATAATAGGACTTGCTGGCGGTGCATCCACGTACAAGCTAAAGTACGGACATCGGGGACAAAACAAATCCTGCCTTAATTTACAAAACAAGCAGGTCTACGTCACATCCCAGAATCACGGTTACTGTATAGACCCTGATTCACTTGGAAAAACCGAATTTGATTTATGGTTTACAAATACTGACGATAACACAGTCGAAGGCATTCGACACAAGCTCAAAAAAATAATTGCAGTGCAATTTCACCCAGAGGCATCGCCTGGCCCATACGACTGCAAATTTGTTTTCGAAGAGCTTGATTCTTTGATTAAAGGAGGGAAGTAAATTCAAAAATGAGTCACTGAAAAAAATCCTAGTTCTTGGTAGTGGGGCAATCAAAATCGGAGAAGCAGGCGAAAGTCGCTAAAACGACCGCTAATTCGACTACTCCGGTAGCCAATGCCTCAAGGCCATACACGAAGACGGTCTGAAATCCGTACTGATTAATCCTAATATCGCGACGATTCAGACAGACACTAGGTTTGCAGATAAGGTGTACCTTCTTCCAGTTACGCCAGAGTATGTCTCATCGATAATAGAATCAGAGCGGCCAGACGGAATTATGCTTGGATATGGGGGACAGACTGCCCTTAACTGTGGTGTTAAACTAGCTGAGGCAAACGTTTTAGAAAAATACGGAGTCAAAGTTTTGGGAACACAAATACCGGGAATTCAGAGAACCGAAGACCGACAATTATTCAAGGACTCGATGAATGAATGTGGTGTTCCGGTACTCAGATCAAAAACGGTTAACACATTTGAGGATGCAAAAAAAGCGGCAGAAGAACTGGGATACCCAGTGATAATTCGAGTTGCGTATACATTGGGCGGTCGTGGTGGAGGAGTAGCTCACAACGAAATTGAGCTGCACGAGATTGTAGAGCGCGGCCTAAATGCGAGCCTTGTCCACCAAGTTCTAATTGAGGAATACATTGGTCATTGGAAGCAAATCGAATACGAGGTAATGCAGGACTATGAGGGAAACAATGTCATTGTATGCAACATGGAAAATGTCTTGTCCATGAGGGTTCACACTGGAGACAACATTGTAGTTGCCCCCTCTCAAACAATAGATAATAGAGAATACCACATGTTACGCTCTGCAGCATTGCGTGGAACAAAACATGTCGGAATAATTGGAGAGTGCAACATCCAATTTGCACTGGATGTAAAATCCGACAGATACGTTGCAATTGAAATCAACCCAAGGCTGTCACGATCATCGGCTTTGGCTAGCAAGGCAACAGGATATCCACTTGCATACATGTCTGCCAAAATAGGCCTAGGCCACACCCTACCTGAGCTAGTAAATCGAATCACAAAAACCACTACTGCGTGCTTTGAGCCGTCCCTAGACTATGCCGTAATCAAGCATCCTAGGTGGGATTTTACCAAATTTGAGCGTGCAAACAGAAAGCTTGGCCCCACAATGAAGTCCGTAGGAGAGGTTATGGCAGTTGGACGAACCTTTGAGGAATCACTGCAAAAATCAATTAGGATGCTGGATATTGGCAACGACGGTCTTGTGCTAAATAGGAACAACGTCGATGACAATGAAATAGAAGACATAGAGAATCAGCTACTAAACGGAGATGACCGGGTTTTGTATTATGTGGCGGCTGCACTGCGAAAAGGAATTTCTGTTGAGAAAATCCAGAAACTCTCTTTTATTGATCCGTGGTTCATTGAGAAAATCAAAAACATCGTGGATGTGGAACTAAACCTCAAGAAAAAACCAATGGATAAGGAACTGATGAGAAAAGCAAAACACCTTGGATTCTCTGATAGACAGATTGCGCGGGCGTTAAACATGGAAGACATGGAGGTACGAAAGATCCGCAAAGACATGGGTGTCTTGCCTGTTGTAAAGCAAATTGACACGCTTGCCGCAGAGTGGCCTGCAAAGACTAACTATCTCTACATGACTTATGGAGGATACGACAACGACATCACGGTAACACCTGATCAAAAGGGTATAATCGTGCTTGGTGCAGGCCCATATCGAATCGGCTCTTCAGTGGAATTTGACTGGGGAACAGTCAACATGGTCTGGGGCTTGCAGCAAAACGGCGAGTCAAATGTTGTAGTGGTCAATTGCAACCCAGAAACAGTATCTACTGATTATGATATTTGCTCTAGGCTGTATTTTGAAGAGCTAACACTGGAGAGAATTTTGGATATTGTGGACATGGAAAATCCCAAAGGTGTTGTAACATCCGTGGGCGGACAAACCGCAAATAATCTGACTCCAAAGCTTGCCAAGGCAGGAATCAAAATGTTTGGCACATCTGCAGAAGATGTGGATAGCGCCGAAGACCGCTCCAAGTTCAGCGCAGTATTGGATAAATTACACATAAAGCAGCCTCCGTGGCAGGCATTTTCCAACTTTGCAGAGGCGAAATCCTTTGCCACGAAGGTTGGCTATCCCGTCTTGGTTAGGCCATCATACGTGCTTTCTGGTGCCGCAATGAAGGTTGTCTGGTCACAGGAAGAGCTATCAAGATATGTTGGCGAGGCAACAACACTATCGCCAGACCATCCAGTCGTAATTACAAAATTCATGCTAAACTCACTTGAAGTCGATGTTGATGGAGTCTCCGATGGAAAGAACGTATTCATCGGCGCATTAGTGGAACACATTGACGCAGCTGGTGTACACTCTGGTGATGCAATGATGGTAATACCTCCATGGAGATTGTCAAACAAGCAAGTCGAGACCATAACGGACTATGCGACACGAATCGCAAAATCGTTTAACATCCGAGGACCGTTTAATCTGCAGTTTTTGATAAACAACGAACAAGTCTATGTAATAGAGCTAAACATCAGGGCGTCTCGTTCCATGCCATTTGTCTCAAAACTGATCAAAACAAATCTTATCATCTTGGCAGCTCAGGCAGTACTGGGAAAAGAGCTGCCAAAGCTTCAGCCAGACAAATGGAAGAAAACACCAATCCATGGAATCAAGATGCCACAGTTTTCGTTTATGCAGTTGGATGGAGCAGACATTGTGCTTGGCGTTGAAATGCAATCCACCGGCGAGGCAGCGTGCTTTGGGGATAGTTTCTATGACGCACTATCAAAGGGCTTGATTTCGGTTGGGTACAATCTGACAAAGACTGGAACTGCACTAATTACAATCGGTGGCTCTGAAAACAAGGAAAAGCTACTCCAAACTATGGCCACACTCAAGCATCTTGGGTTCAAGTTGCTGGCAACAGAGCATACGGCGGAATTCCTTGAGGAAAAGCAAATCGGCGATGTCCAAATAGTGCACAAAATATCCGAGCCGGAGCGCAAACCAAACATCTCGGACTTGTTATATGAGAGAAAAATCAACTTTATCATCAATATTCCATCCACTTCTACTCTAGAAAAGTACGTAGGGATGCTAAATGACGAATATCAAATCCGAAGAAAGGCAATAGAGCTTGGCATACCTGTATTGACCACAACAGAGCTCGCAGAATCTTTTGTCAAGACACTTGAGTGGATGACACACAACGAAACTACCAAAAAGGCGCTAGAGCCCTACGACCCTATCTAAAGTGAATGTTTGCTAGTTGCGGTGAAGTATAATGTCGATACTTGGATGATACAATGTCTAAATGCGATATTTTAAAAAATAATACCACAAGGTAATCAAAAAACCAGAGTCTCAAATCCAACCAAACATTCAGACAAGCTCCATCTATACACACAATGTTCGCACCTACTGGATGATTATTTTGATATGTGCTGTCTAAAAAAAGCAATACTTTGACAAGCTTGGCTTTAACAAAAACATGCTAGATGTAATAGGCAACTTCTGGAATGTCATAACCGACTTGCACTGCTCGCAATTTGAGGTTATACCCGGACCACAAAAATTCAACGCTGCTGTGCAAGAAAAAATGATGCACCCATGTGATCAGTACATTCACGAGGCACTAGACTAGTACGAAAAGATCTATGCGGGTGATCTAGCAAAAATGAATCAGAAATAATAAAAAAAAATACAACTAAGCTTTAGTATCTTTTTTGAAATCTTGGTTTTTGGTGTTTTGGTAGACACTCTCTGCAATAAACTGGTCTGTCTGGTTTTGGTTCAAAAGGTACCTGTGATGCCTTGCCGCAGTCTGAGCATGTGCATGGATACATTTTTTTGTCATATGACATGCCTAGGATTTTACCAATCCAAATAAGAATGAATAGTATTTTGGCTGTCGAGATTTCAGTCTAATGCATCATATGGGACAAATTCTTGGTTTTCCTTTTTTTCTGTGAACTCTAATCGCCTCGTTCTCATCCCTAATCGATATGTTTCTTCTATCATTTGATTTTTAGTGTAATCACGTGACTATTGTTCTTAGATGATTTGTGATAACGATGACTCGTCGCCGATAATTGTTCCATCAAGTGTCACTATTTTGGCAGATAGATCACCCTTGATTTTTTCTATGATTGGAGAGATTGATTTTTTGTATGACTTTTTCTTGGCTGCATAAAAATACCGATTAAACGATGGTACGATGATTATTTCCAGTTCCCCCGACTCTGATGGAAATATGTTCTCTTTTTGAGTCCTAATTGAGACCCAGACGCGCTGGCCGTTCAGAATGGAATCCTCATCAAAGAAAACCGGATGGACATGACCCATCACGATTTTTGATATGTGTGAAAAATTCTCAGTAGGCATTGTATGGCCATGTGTGAGCAGTGTGTCTTCTAGGATCATCCCAAGGGAGCTGATCAAAGTAATGCTTGGCGGCGTAAGATGGGAAATGTTTGCATCATGATTTCCTGGTATAAGTATTGTCTCGGTTTTCTCTGACAGTGCCGATAATAGTTTTGGCACTTCATCCCACTCTGATTTTGAGATTCTGGAAATTCCTGACTTTACATCGCCTAGTAGTATGAGTGAGTCTGGCTTTACAGAGTCGATTAAGGATGTTATCTTTTGGATGGATTCGTTAAGTGTGGTGTTTTTTCCAACAAATATCTTGTTTTGCTCAAGACTGGCTTCAAAGCCGACATGCAGGTCAGTTAGGACTAGGTGTTTTTTATGACCTTCTAGGACTAGTGCAGCTTCGCCTGGAACTGGCTTTGTCTTCATCAAAAAATAATACAATGTGTTTTGAATTAATTCTTGTTGGCACAAGAAAAAACATCAGTAATTGTATCGGAGAGGCGAGTAAAGTGTCATATTTTTGAGCCAAGCAAGCGCCAAATTTGGACGGTGGTTGGCATGGGAAAGGAGCACTGGCTTGCACCAGAGTATGATTATTGCTCTTGCGAGGGGTTTTATTTTGGCAAGCGAAAGGGCAAAAAATCCTGCTATCATCTGGAATCTCTGAGATTGGCCCAAAAACAGCATGAAATAGAATACGTGGAATTTTCTGATGATGAATTTGCTGATTTTCTTACCGGGTTGATCTCAGAGTTATAGTTTTACTGCGTGACTAAAACTCTTTTTAGGTTTTAATTATCTAAGCCATAAATTAAGTCAAGATTTTGTCGTGATTTTCGATTATCTTGTCATCGCATTCCAATATTTCAGGTTCTCATCGGGAACAGTTCCTTAAAGGTAAATATTTTTCTTAGAATCTTCCCCTTGAATTCAAATCCAATATTGTCTTTGAATATTAACTAATTCTGATTAAATCCTTGAGGGTTACTTCGTATCTCTTCATCAATCCTTCCTATCGAATCTCTAGTATTGTCTTTTTTTTTAAAACATCTGAATAACCTCATCAACTGAATAATCAATTCCGGGGTTGTTTTCAATAATGACTTCGAAGCCATTTGTTCATACTGAGATTTTTTCACCATATATGGTAAACCCGACTCAAATCCGTGATTACTATATGTAACCTTGAATATCGTACAATCTCCGGCTTTCATTGTTTGCATTTGAGTTTTTTTTGGCTTACTGATGAACAATACTAGAAAAATTATAGTGGAATTGTGGAAATGTCCTCTTTAGAGACACCCTTCCATAACCCGATCACTCCCTGCGGTTCTACCGGCTCGACTTTGGTGATTTTCTGAATCTTGATGTGGTCTGGATTTGGAGGCATCCAAAGCATTGCCATGTATTCGCCAACTTGGCCTACCTTTGTTGAAACTGCCGGAGTTATCTTGTCCTTCGAGAATCCCTTTGATACAAGGGCGTCGATTGATCTTTGCATCAGATCCATTCTCCCATGAACAAAAAGATAGATTGTCTGTGTGTTGTCTAGTGACATCGTACTTGCTTTGTATGGTTGCTAAATCAACGTTTGGACTAACTGAAAAACGGTTAAATTGGCACATGTGGGCGCAAAATCGTGAAGATTGTAACTATAGGTAGCAGAATCTTTGTTACAAGCTTTCAGCTTGCGGGAGTACAAGGCGTAGTTGTTGATACCCCGCAAAATGCATTTTCCGCGGTAAAAAAACTAGCAGACGATCCCGATGTTGGATTGGTCTTGATATCAGAAGACATGTCGACCCCAATTAGCACAGAGCTCACTAAGCTTCGCGCAACAAAATCAAAACCACTCATATTTGCACTTCCAGCATCTGGCTCTGAGAAAAAGGAAGTCGACTATAGAAAAATGCTCAAGACAATCTTAGGCGTCTAAAACCTGTCGTATTTTACTAGGTTTTCCTTCTTTAGTTTGGAATTTTTGGTCCGCCAAGATCTGCGATAATATTCCCAATTCCGACTGCTTTCATGCCTGTGGTAAAAATAGTACAAACACTGCAAATGGAATCTTGACAATCTATCTCAGATATCGCGTTTGGTATTGTTGCCTTCAGTAAATCTCAAAAACACCATTCCAACAAATCCTGACATGTTAAGAAGTATTGTAATTGCCACTCCACCTAATCCGCCCATATTATCTGAATTCCGGTTCAGTATTTCGTGGGAATTACCTGTCATATTATGATGAACAACGATCCAACTACACCGCCATATGCTAGATGTCCAATCAGACTCATGATCATGGGTATATTTCCGTCAGGATGCCTCCACGGTATTATTCCTGTAATTGGCTTGTGTATTGGGATTAATGTGACAACCCACAAAAAGACTCCATAGGCAATGCCTGCCAGAATGATACTTGATGTTGTAATTGGGAATATGATCAACACCAAAGCAAAACCTACTCCGCCGAGGCCGCCATTTACAAAGTGCAACAAGAATATGCCCTTTATGTGGAGCTTTGACGCATCCAATCTGAAAAACTTGGTAGATAAGACCTGATTTTCATGCCATTCCAAGACCCCGCGTAACCCAAACCTCTTCCAAGCCGGGATTTCGATTAATGTCATTACTAGGGTGGCAACAAGACCAGTCAGCATTGAAAGAAAAAATACTTCAACACTAGGATTGTTCATGAAAATCTACCTCAACCGCTACTCAAATTTTGCAGTATTCAAGAGTTTCCACGGTTTTGCATCAAACGCTCCGGTATGCGCAGTAACCAAAATCGCTTCTGATGTTATGGCGGTAATTGCCCACTTCAACATTTACAGTTATGATCGATTTTTTGTTAAATCCAAATATCAAAATGTCACAAGTTATAGATCAGTTATTTTTGAGCAGATTTCTGATCATAAATTGTCCGAAATTGATCGTAAAAAGAGAACTGGTGAAATGTTTCACATTTGATCATATTTTGGACAAAAGATAAAACAAATGATCCGTGATCAAAAAAATGATCCACAAAGAGTGCCGATTTGAACGAAAGCTTTTAATCGGCGGATTTTTACGATACAAATGTTGCAACTAAAATCACTAACAGTTTTGATGGCGTTACTAGTTGGTAGCATGATTGTATCTCCAGCATTTGCTGCAGTTACACCATCGACTCAAAACGTCCAAAATTATGCAAAATCTGGCGACTTTGTAACCCTGATGGGTCAAGGAATCGATCCAGACGATGACTCACTTACAATCTCTTGGGTCCAAGTCCGCGGAGAACAAGTCGAACTGACCCCATCAAACACGGTTGCAGAGCCAACCTTCAAAGCTCCAATGGTAGAAAATGGCAGAGTTAAAGTCCTAACCTTTGAATTAACCGTAGAAGATGCTTATGGAGAAATTGATACTGATTTAGTTAAAGTCACTATTTTACCAAGAAACCAGCAGCCAACAGCTGACGCAGGTTCTGACCAAACAGTCGAAAAAGGTGACGAAGTCACACTTGACGGCTCTGGTTCCGACCCTGAGGGCGATGCACTCAGATACAACTGGTCACAAATCACCGGCCCAAAAATACAACTTGATGACCCTTCATCACAAACACCAAGCTTTGACACCTCAAGTGTAACTAGAGGCTCAGCCATTTTCACATTCCAATTAATTGTATTTGACGGCTTTGGAGGAATGGCCAAAGACACCATGACAGTAAAAATGACTGCAGCCAAGCCTTCACTAATCTCTGTGTCTGCAGGACGTGACCAAATTGTGGACGAGGGTGACACAGTACAGTTAGAGGGCACATGCGACGACAAGCTTGACAGAGAGCAGAATTACTCTTGGGTACAAACACTAGGTCCATTTGTGGAATTATCATCTAACGCTGACTCTGACCTAACATTTGTAGCACCAGAAATTTCAAACAGCAAAATTGTTCCAACAGCATTTAGATTTACATGCCAAGCAGAAGACGGCGGTTCAGCAACCGACGTTGTAATTGTCAGAGTCCGACCAGTAAATGATGGACCAATGGCAGATGCAGGACCTGATAAGAACTCGATATCAAATAGATTTGTCTACTTAGCAGGTACTGGTTCTGATCCGGATGGAGACATTATCAAATATTCCTGGAGCCAAGTTGGTGGAGATGATGTAGTAATTGCATACCAAACAAAGGGCGATGCAAGATTCAAGGCACCAGAGGTTTTTGGAGGCGCATCAACTGAACTAACATTTGAATTAACAGTTACTGACCCATCCGGCGCCGAAGACAGCGACACCGTAACGGTAACAGTCGCATCAGACAATGTTCGAGCATCTGCAGACGCTGGATCTGATCAAGTCGTAGATGAGCAAACCGAAGTCACACTTGCAGGCACTGGTACTGACCCTGACAGCGATGAGATTACATTCTCTTGGAAGCAAATAGGCGGCGAAGCAGTCGAACTATTTGATACTGAATCTGCAGAACCAACATTTACTGCACCTGTGGTGGCAAATGGTAAATTCAAGATACTTGTCTTTGAGTTACAAGTAGCAGATGAAAACGGCTACCCAACCAAGGATATTTCCAAAGTCACAATACTACCAGTTAACATGCCACCAGTGGTTGATGCTGGAGAAGACCAAGAAGTAAAGATTGGCGATACCATTTCACTTGCAGGTACTTCATCTGATGAAGATGACGAACCATTGACATACCTGTGGAACCAAATCTCTGGTCCGACAGTTGAATTATCAACCAGCACAGAACTAGAGACTTCATTTGTTGCTCCAAAGACCGAAGTTGACGCTGTAATCACATTCCAGTTAATTGCAAACGACGGCTCAAAAGATAGCGAACCAGACACAGTAGATGTCATGGTTAAAGGAGCCCCTGTAAAGATAATAACTGCAAATGCAGGCAATGACCAGCGAGTTCAAGAAAACTCTAAGGTAACACTCTTTGGCTCTGGTAAGGACCAAATGAAGCACAATCTCTCCTACAACTGGAGACAAATCTCTGGCGTACAGGTAGAACTCTCTGCAAATGACGTTGCAAAACCATCGTTCACTGCACCACTAGTTGCAAACGGTGAAACAAAGAAGCTTACCTTTGAAATTACTGTCAGCGACGGAACCGGACGCAGTGCAATGGACACAGTAACGGTAACTGTAGAGCCAATCAACAGCGCACCAACTGCAATTGCCAAAATAAAGACTGTGCGAGAAGCAGTATAATCTGCTAATATCTTTTCAATTTTGATTACTTGGATTTAGAAAAGTTTCAAGACGATGTTTATACAGTAACAAACCAACTTGGTAAAAACCTAGAACCTGATGACATTCCAAAACTGAACTTTGTGCGACAGCGACTAATTGAATTATACCAGCAAAACCTAGTCAAGATAAACCACTCTGTCTTGGAGCTTATCTGCGCTGCAAACCTGGTTGCAAAGGGATTTGCAGTGGATGTGGAAAAGCCATTGACTGGCTCACTTGTGTGTGATCTTTATGCAAAAAAAGACAACAAAACCGCAATAATAGAAATAGAGACTGGCTTTACCCCGCCAGAGCATGCGCTGGATACAATCGACTATTATATGTCCAGAATAGTCAGCAAGATTGCACGATACAGCAAGTACTGCGACGAGTTTTCACTGGCAACGCCAGTGATTGGAATGCTTCCAATCAACAAGCTTTTTCTTAGTCCGCCGTCGCAGCGACCTGACAATGAAATCCAAAAAATAAAGTCACTCTGCGATACGTTTTACAAAAATCCCCCAATTGAATTTGATGACATACTAAATGCAAAGCTTGACGCAATTTACCTAATCAACATAGACAAGGGCTTTGCAAAGCAGATGGACCCAAAATCGTATTATTCTCTGACTGCGGCTATACTGGAAAAAAGCGAGATTGATCTGTGACGCAGTCCTAAAATATGCCTCTGCCGTATTAAACAAAAGATGATTTGCGCCAGCTGTGAAAAACACAAACACTATGAGTGCATCGATTGCCAAAACGACCACAAGACACAACTGTGCACGTGTGACTGTCACACGGATTTAGAAATGCACAAGCACTAGTAATCCACTTTCCAGTCAGAGCGCAACTTTTTGTCAATCTCACTTGCCAGCACATCCAGTTCCTGCGTAGGACCGAAATTCTGGTACGTGAGTTTTTCAAGCGTCTTGATTATGCTTTTTGCAGCCCTGTATTGAGGAATAGATGGCTCGTCGATTTCGCCGTACAGGCCAATCCCATAAATGTCGTTTTGCTTTGCATAGCCTAGGATCAAACCGTTAAATCCTGTTATTACTGACCTGGTTGGCGTCATAAAGACATCCAGTTTTTCTAATTGCTTTGTTAGTTCCTGTGATGTGGTGGTAATGTAGGCCTTTGGCTCTTCGCGTATTATCCTTGGGGTGTGAAAGCCGCCCACCGTATAGATGAACTTGACTTGGTACTTTTTTGCCACGGAAATGACATCCTGGCATAGTTCATGCAACTCTTCTGTTGTCTTTGGCTGGCCTGCACCTCCACCAAAGATTATCAGGCTTTGGCTGTACTTGTAGTC
Organism: Nitrososphaerota archaeon; assembly: GCA_016872055.1. Lineage (NCBI taxonomy): Archaea > Thermoproteati > Nitrososphaerota > Nitrososphaerota archaeon. The sequence goes on along the minus strand of VHBH01000003.1, from coordinate 16,723 downwards.
CCAGCCCTCTTTTGGAATTTCAATATGACCACCCTTGTCTAGTACATAAGATAACTCGGTTGACTCGGCCCTTCTAAAGGGCATGGTCTTTTTTGACTTGTTTAGAAAATCAATTACAATATTTCCGACGTTTCCCATGTCTTGAAGGGCTGCAATGATGAGTGGTTTTTCTACTGCGGGCTCGGTAGTTTGTGTGAACTTCAATGACTTTGTTTTATTGGTAACTGATTAAAACTTTGGCAAAGGTGAAGCTAATTTTGGAAAAATAGTAAGATCCATTTCATTTTGTGAAAAATTATCTGAACTGAATCTAGTTTTGCCAAAATTTTTTATTATTTCGGCGCAAGAATCGATCAGTAATCTCAAGATTCATAAGGGAAAAAAACAAGCCAACGAAGATCATCGAGGCTTATGACTAATTTCGGCACACTGGAATATGTAATGGACAAATTCTCTGGCACGTGGAGCTGGAAGGTAACAGGCGAGCGAGCAGTAGCCATGGTATCCAGAATAATTCCGCAGGCCTGGTATGGCGACGGTGAATATGAGGCAATTGTCCCAGACGAGCCAAAAAATGTAGCACAGATCAAGTGGATTATGGACAGGTATCCACTGGAGATCCTATCAAAAAATGTTTGGCAAAAAAAACTCCCGCCTTCTAACAAAGTAATTCCAAAAAAGCCAAAAAAGACGGAACGATTGCAGCTAGCAAATCCAGGTAAGCAATTCAAGGGAAATCTGCTTAACTTTCAGAGGGAAGGCCTTGACTTTTTGCTCAAGTCTGCTGGAAACGCACTGCTTGCCGACGAAATGGGGTTGGGCAAGTGTGTTTTGGGTGATTCTATAATAGAGACGGGTTCTGGACCAATCCAAATTCAACAATTATGGAATGATTCTGTAATCACTGAACAGGACGGTAACGAATCGTGGGCCAAACTGAATCATCCAATTAACGTTCAAACGTTTGATGGAAATAAGATTATTTTGAAAAAAGTCGACAAAATATTCCGACAAAAAATTGACGAAGAAATTGTAAAACTCACGTTGTGTGATGGCTCCACCATACAATGTACAAAACGTCATCGTTTCTTGACTGTTTATGGATGGAAAAAAGCAGGAGAGTTGACCATACAAGACAAGGTTACGGTGCCATCGCAGCACATAATTCGCAAAGTGACTGACAGCGGAATCTCACCTCACTCATTGAATTTGTTTACACCATACAAGTACACTCAAGGAATGAGCAAGAACTCGGCTTACTTGATAATCGACAGACTGGAAAAATCATACCACCATGAATCGCCATCAGAGCAGAAACAAACTACAATGGAATCAATCAATTGGTGCGCAGTCAAGGAAATTGGCACAAGGCATTATACTGGATTTGTCTATGATCTATCAGTTCCGCAAACCCACAACTATGTGGTAAACGGAATTTTATCGCACAACACAGTTCAGTCATTATCATATTTGGCATCGGAGCAAAACGCATTTCCTGCACTTATCGTGGCACCTCTGGTAACCCTGCAAAACTGGCAGAGAGAAATTGAAAAATTCATGGTGCGAAAAAGCAGAAACGGCAGACTATTGGAAGGTGAGGCGCCAACATCTACCATAATTAGGGTAGGAAAATCCGAGGCACTTGAAAAATATGACTTCTACATTATCAATTATGAATTATTGTACAAAAGATACAAGGACCTCGCAAAGATTGGACTAAAAACAATCGTATGTGATGAGGTGCAGAACCTACGCTCCAAGACCACGCAAAAATATCATGCAATCAAAAAACTTGCCGCACTGGAATCTGTCAAGTACAGAATTGGACTGTCCGGTACGCCAATCTATAATCGGGGTTCGGAGATTTGGCCCATCGTTGATATTTTGCGCCCAGGACTGCTTGGAAGCTATAAGGAATTCTGCGAATATTTCTGCTATGTAAACGAAAAAGGAAAGGCAATAGTTTTGGAAAACAAGCGCGAGTCACTCCGAAACATGCTACAAAAACACGTAATGCTGAGGCGCAAAAAAACAGACGTGCTAACTGAACTCAAAGAGAAAATTCGTTACAAGGAGATAATCGACTCTGATATCAACTACTATAACAAAGAGCTGGAGAGAATCTGGAAAAAACTGGAAGACGAACGCAAAGAGGCACAAACGGCATTTGATGCGTCTACTGCATACCAGCGGGCAATTCAAAGCGAAAGACAAGCGGCAGGGGCTGCAAAACTCCCACATGTCATCAACTTTGTCAAAAACATAATGGAAATAGAGGAAAGTGTAGTAGTGTTCTGCCACCACAAATCAATTCATACCTTGTTGCACCAGAGCCTCTCTGAGTTCAAACCATCATCAATAATTGGAGGACAAACAGACAAGCAGAGACAAGACAATATTGACTCGTTCCAGGGAGGCCAGACAAAACTCATGATTGCGGGACTGCGAGCAGGAAATGTAGGAATTAATCTGACTAGGGCAAAATACGTAATCTTTGCGGAGCTTGATTGGAGCCCTGCAATACACCTGCAGGCAGAAGACAGATTGCACAGAATAGGCCAAAAAAATACAGTCTTTGCGTACTATTTGATGGGAAACGGAACCCTGGATGAACACGTCGCGCGAGTTCTGGTGGATAAAAGCTACGAAATTGACGCAATCATGGACAACAAGGTAGAGTCATTTGAGAACAAGGGTAAAGCAGAGCTCATCTTGGCACAAATCCAGGACAAGGTCAAAGCAATAATGCAGGCTAGTCCAGCTCAGTAGAGATTTTTTGCATTTTTTCTAGGATTTCTTTTATTTTGACATCATCTAGCATGGAGTTTTGAATTCTATTTGAAATGTCTTGAAGTGTTTTTTGCAGTTGTGACTTTGGGTCTAGCGACTGTATTTGTAGGAATTCGTTTCCTTCCTGTGTAATTTCGCAGATTTTGATGATTTTTTCGTCCTTTTTTATTGTAGTAAAAATAAGTAATCCGTGTTTTCTGGCCTCGTCGATTTTTTCCTGGACTGATTGTGGTTCTTCTATCAGATATTTTGCAATGTCTGACTCTTCAAATGACTTTACTTGGAGCAACCTTAGGATCCTAGTTTGCAGTGGCGTGTCTTTGCCCCAATAGATCTTTTTTGCAACATCTGTGATTCTAAATGATTTCCCGTCCAACTGGATCAGGTTGTTTTCTTTGAGATATGCTAGCTTGTCAAGCGTTCTGCCGACACCAAGATAGGCAAGTTCCGACCCTGCCAGGTCTTGCTCGTCGAATTTATCATTATGTGATATTGCCAGGTGCAAAAATGCCAAATCTATTTGGTCAATCTTCATATGTTTTCTCAAAACGGTATCATATGACCAAATATAATTTACTGGTAAATTCATGCAGCTCCGCTGTATTGGTGAGAAATACTGTCTTGTCATGGGTGGACTCGGAATACTTGCTGTTATTAGAATTACACTTACAATAGTTTTCTGATTATCAAAATGGCTATATCGGGCATCTAAAGTCCATAATTTACCTTGGACTTTATGCTAGAAGAAGAATTAATTGATCTGCTAACATTCTGTTTACAGAATTCGGATTCGTCAGACGTGGCATCAAAAAAGCAAAGAATTACGGAAATAGGTAGGGAACTGTTTGCAGACGGTGGGGTTGACGCACTAGAGAACATGTTCTTTGTGCTAAAGAATAGAATAACCGAAGAAATTGGCAAGGACCCAAGTCCGCTAAAATCTCTTTGGAATGGAATAGCACCAGAGTGGAATTTCTAGACTGAAAAAAGTATCAGAAAAGGCTTATGCCTTTCCGATTCTGAATATAGCTGTTGAACATGATGGACATGTTCCTTTTGTTGCAGGCTTGCCGTTTTTCATTGTGAATGGCTTGATGCCTGACATTTCTCGTTTTGCTCTGCATTTTACGCAATAGCCTATCATGATGTTCTGTTTTGGACAAATCCAATATTAGCGTGAACCTGTAAAAATTATTTAACAGAATAGTGGAGCAGGGATCTTAATTTCGCTAATGAATCAACTACAATCCTTATCAATTCGGCTCGTTTTCCTTGTTTTCTTGGCTCACAATTCTTGATGTCTTATACACTGTTTATGGTAAATTAACTGACTAGGATTTTCAGATCTATTTTTTTTGCTAGTGCATTTGCATCCTTGATGGAATCCCAGACATAGATTTGAGCAGTATATGTTCCAGGTTCTGTTGGATTCCATGATATTGCTGGGGATAGTGATTGCTGTGGGTTGAGCGATGCGGAAATCCAAGTCAGCTTATAGATTATACCTGCATCGTCTACAATTTGAACAATATAGACAAAGGTCTGGGGCGTTGCCTGCTTATTTACAATATCTCCTGAAATTTGCACTTGCTGGTTTGCGTTGACGTTTTGCGATAATGCCTCACCGAAGGAATTGAGCAGGCGAGGATTCTTGATTTCGGCACGCTGTGTCCCATCCAGTGCAAAAACAGTATCAAATGAGGCAAAAGCCAAAACACAGATTGCGAAAATAGCAGCTAACCTTAGCACGAAACAATACAAAATTGTGTGATACTAAAGAGTTTGCCTATAATTCTATCCGGTAATAGTCCCAGCGCTCAGGGTCGAACTTTGTGACAAACTCGGCCTTTTCATTTCCCTCGATTCTTTTTTGTATTACGTCTCGGAGTGCAAAGCTGGTCAGGTACTGGTAATTCATCGAATGTGCCTGCATTGTAAAGAGATGCCTCATCTCACTTCCACCATGTAGTCCCCAGTAACCCATCTTAAGCCCAATTGGTTCTAGGAAAACTGTATTATGCTTGCCAAAGTTTTGGTCTACTATCTCTGGCCTGAGAATATAGTTTTCTAGCGGTCCGCCCTTGGCAAAGCCAATTATTTGGCCGTCAGAACTTCCGATGCGCAAAGTATTCAGAATCGTTTTTGGGTCTTCGACTGTTTTAATAAAATTTTCTCGGTTTATCTGAAGCGGTGTTGGAAGCTCGTTGAATATTTCAAATAATGTGGACTGGAATTCTCTATCTTGCCTTAAGCGCATCGCCTCTATTTTTGGAACCAACCTTAGGTTTTCATAGAGATAGTCTGATTGGACTTTGATCTCTAGCTGCCGTAGATTCAAAAATCCTGTCACTGCATCCATGAAATTTTTTCTCATGTTTTTTGGCAATGCATGTAATACTGTTTCACACATTTCGGATTCGCTGTTTAGAAGATCCTCAAAATAACCAACGGAGCGCTTTACAATAAACGATGGATGCCATGCCAATGCATGCGCGTTTTTCATTGCCATGTCCATTGCCTTTGCAAAATCTCCGAGAGAATATCCGCTGACTCGGTCTATTACGGACAATAGCCAGCCTAGACGCATGTAATAATCACGCATCTCTGGACTATCCTTAGTGATTGGGGACAAATCAAAGCATTTTGTGATTTGTTCCTCTGCGTGCTCTTTTAGCTCGCCGCGCCATGGATAAGTGGTTCGCAAAATAAGCACCATGATTATGTTAATGTCCAAGCCTGCATCTTTGAGGAGCTGACCCAAATGCTGGTCTTGCGTTAGGAATCTAATGACATTGTCTTCATGCGGCTTGTCGACACTTTTCTGGGGATCAAAATCATGAAACAAGGCTGCGGCATACATGTACTTGAAGTCTTCTTCTCTGATATTGTTGAGGATGCTTTTCCATTTTAGAACAACCAAGGTTACGTAGGTTACCTCTAGCTCATGTGTGATGTTATGGTATCCATAGTACTCCTTACCAAGCCCCTGGGTTTCAAAAAGCCTGATGGTATAGTCCAGCATTTTGTTATAGCAGGGACTATCTAGCCCACATGACACTGCTAGATCTAGAATTTCGTTTCGCAAGGTCTGTGGGTTGGCAAACAGCTGCATTAGTGTATGCTTGGATAGTCAGTTTTAAATCTGTAGCTAGATTTTTTGTGTAAAAATTATAATAAAATTTGCAAATTTTATAACAAATTTGCACTTTTCAATACAGTATGTAGTATTGGAGTGTGCGTCTTTGGCTTGCAAACATTACTTTTTGCCTGGACACGCCGGAGTTCTTGCACTGAAATCGATTTATGTGTAATTGAGCACAAAACTCGGTCAGATGAAAACAAGATCACCGATTATGAATATTCTTCATGAAGGAGTAACAGAAAAACAAAATCTACAAAAAACTCTAGTCGGAATTCGGCATTTCTCACTTCGAGGCACGGCTTGCACGCAAGCAGGTCAAAATCATTCTGATGTAGTATTCAGGGTATTGTAATTGGGAGTCGTAGAATTCTAAAGATTCAATACCTTTTCTATTCTCTTTTGTTTTGTGGCAATTAACAAAGAAATAATGGACAAACTTGTTGCGCAAAAAGAAAAAATCACACATTTAATAATCCAAAACAAAAGTTTTATGGCAATATCCTCGGAAATTGTTTTTTCTGATGTTCCAGTTAGCAGGCCTACTACTAGGGGGGGAGTGTATTTTTCTGACACTACTGCATACAAAGCAAAAATTCTAGTCACCGATTTTTCGATATCTCAGTTATTATCGCAGGCAATGCTTGGCCCAAACACAGAGTTTGCAAAAATCCAACTTGTGCCAGAATCTAACTCTGTGCAAATAATTGCAAATCTGACAAACTATGTACAGAAAAGCTCAGGCATTGAGCTAAACCTGACCATTATGGATACATTATCCAAATGATGCCTTGTAGTACTTGTCATAGTCCTTTCTGGTCTCTTCGTCTGAGAGAACCTCATATGCCTTATTGATCTCGGCAAACCTTTCGGCACTCTTTTCATCCTTTGACTTGTCAGGGTGGTATTCCTTTGCAAGCTGCCTGAACCTTGCCTTTATCTCTTCATGAGATGCCTCCATTGATACCCCAAGCACTCTGTAATAGTCTGGTAGGGTGGAATCTTGCATCATTCTGCGGAATTCTTGAGCCTCTTTGGATTTTTTCTCTCCAAAATATTCTTCATCGTCACGATTCCACTCGGAGTGGTATTTTTCATAGTCACGGTTTTTCTTTGAATCAAACTCTTTTTTTTCATAGTCTGATTTTCTGCGCAAAATAATATCTCGTGCAAGATACAAAAACAGGATTATGACAGCTATTGCTATTCCAATCATGGCTAGCCTGACGTCTTCTGGATTATAGTATTCTGAAATCTCCTCGGATCCTCGCTGTGGTTTTTCCATTATGACTTGTCCATATCCCAATACTGGTACTAACAAAAGCGCTAATGCCAAAAACACAAACTTGCTCATCGTTTCTCTGACTGACTCAAAATTTTATTAATATTGCCTATACTAGCCTAAAGTCTTCTTTGACCGTATTTAGGACGATGTTAGTGACTGTCTTGTCCACGTTTGGCTTGGATGATAGTGTTTTGACGAATTTACTTAGGTCGTCTCTGTTTTTGAACTTGGCAACAAGGACGGTATCGGATTCGCCTGTGACGTCATAGACGGCGCAGACGTTTTCCAGGGATGCAATGTCTTGCTCAATTTCGACCATCTTGCCTTTTTTTGTGTATATTTCTATGATGGCGGTGAGGTCGTATCCAAGCTTTTCATGGTCTATAATGGCGGTGTATCCTTTGATAATTTTTTTCTGCTCCATCTTTTTGATTCTAGTAAGGATGGTTACAGTTGACATGCCAAGCTTTAGCGCAAGCTGACGTGAAGATAGCCTTGCGTCGACTAGGAGGTTTTTGAGAATCTTTACGTCTGTTTTATCTAAAATCAACACTACAGTATTGCTTTACAAATATTAAAGGATATCATGTTTTTTTAAAAATATATTCAGCTTGTGATTGATGGGCAATAAATTCATCCATGACTATATGATATTGTGCTAGAAAAAAAGTTTGACTTTAACAAGCTGTACGCAAGAGTAGTTAGGTACTATCTGGACAGTAAGCACTACACTAAGGAGGCAGCAAACCAGATCGCCCAAAAGGTAGTGCAAAAAGAGCTCAGGCAAAGGACTTGCGGCAATGCAAAATGTGGGCACTTGTTACATGAACATCTGCGAAACTACGAGTCTTGCCTTGTTAGCAAGTGTAGTTGTGAGAGGTTCAGCAGAGCCTAATCCTGGATTCTTTGAACATAAAGTCCAGTGAGTATGGTTTTTGTAGGCATCTCAAGTTGTGGCGATATTTTTAGAATTCTTTCATTCTAGGTACCTGTTCAATAATCTGAGTGAAACTAATGCAAAAAAATAGCCAGTAGTGGGGAGATGACTCTCCTACATGTTGAAGAACAGGAACCACCACTGACAGCAAACATAGCTAATCTGAATTATTAAGCAAAAATCCATCTTTGGCTGTGTTGGCACTAGTTTTTTGAAAATTTAACCCAACACTAGCTAGTAACAAATCAACTAGATCCGTTCTAGCACACTGATACGACTGTATCTTTGTGAAGTTGAATCTGAATAAGTTATTTTCTAAAAAGTAACCAAATTCTAGTGCCGACAAAAATTCCTACAGCTGAAACAATTGCCACGACTGTAATTATTTGTTCAAAATTGTCCAATATTCGCACCTCTTTTTTTTATCTTCAGCATTTCTGATACTTTTCCAAGTCTACTGCCTCCAATTGTCACTAAACTAGATGATTTTTCTATCAAGACCAAGTTACAACTTTGTCCCCATGTCTAGAAAAAGCCAAAAACAATCCTAATGTTATGCGATTATTTGCTCTCACAGGAAGTATCTCATGATAATAAATTGGATTAATTATTACCAAATCTCCCTGATTTGGCTTTATTCTGACAGATTGGGTGCAATCTGCAATCACATCCCTTGAATAACCAAAATCGATGTTACGAAATTTTTCATCTGATTTTTTCCATGATTTTTTGTGCAATACTAATTCTCCGCCCTTCTTAGATTGTTGAATGTATAATACTGTAGATAATTGAATAGGAAATTTAGAAACACCAAAACTTCTTGCTTCAAATCTTGCATTATCTCTGTGTATTGAAGCAAAATCTCCTAATTCGTGCAGTCTGATTACCCCACATGCGTATTTTTTGCCGTTTTCAACTGCAATAGTAATCTGCTTTTCAGGAAAGAGTGCTTGTAACGCCGTGTGGATTTTTTTTCGAGGATCCTCCAAATCAGAAAACAGATCGCGTATTGTTTTTCTTAATGCATCAGCCTGAACAAAATACTCTGATTTTCTTGAAATAAACGATACAAGTGAAACACCTATCTTCTTAATTTTTTCATTATTTTCAAAGGTTTTTGTCTCAACTCTTTGGGCTATTGTTTTACATGAATCATTATTGTAAAAATTTCTAATTATTAATGCAGGTGACTCACCCGTGATGATTTTTTCTATTGTTTTTTTATTTTGACCTATCTCATTGTAATCTATTTCTATTGGGTTCCATTGCAAATTCATCTAATATCCGCCTTGTCCAGAATGCGAAACAACTGATTTGAGAGATCCATCACTTTCTCTGTCTTTGATTTCACATTTTACAAATGAACCACCCAAATTTTGTTCTAATTGCTCAATTGTACATTCATTGAGATCCGCAGGAAGGCTCATTATGTCAGTTTGAATAACTTTGATTTTCTCAATTTCTGAATAGTCTTTTTTATTCCCGTTTTTTCTGTGTGTTACATTCAATTCAAAGATATTACCTGACAAAACTTTACCTACATTTCCCCAAATTATGTCCATAATCATTCTCGTATTTTCTAATATTTATCAAGTGACTTTTTTTCCCTCTAGTGGTAATTTATTATAATTAGTGCCAAGGACGGAAAATAATTGTATTATTTCCTAAAAATTAAATGATATTTTATTAGACTAGAACAAAATTCATTTGTTTAATAAAAAGACGAGTAAGGTCATTGCATTAAAAGTCAGAAAGTAGGCCGACTCAAACCAAAACACGTTCCATTCACATATCATATGAAAGTCCGCACTAATCAAGAATTATCAGGTTATCAAAGTCTCAAAATTGTTCTTGGATTGAAAAAATCCTAGTTTTTGTCTAGGACTGTTTTCAGATCCAAGTGAGTATCAAAGATACTACCAAAGGCTATGAAATCAATTTAAAATGCCAGAATAAAAGAGTTTTTTTTGAACAACTGTCATCGCGCTGATAAATTGGCTACGTAAACGAATCTAGCACTCGGTTGTCCTTTTGCTCAATTATTTTATGCGTCCTCTCTAGGTGAGCGTTCAACCCGTTAGAAGAATAAAAGGTGATATTGCACTTTTCACACCGATTGGACATTGCAGTGTTTTGGGTGGTTTTGGATAAAACTGAACTGGTGAGTCTGTCATTAGCTTGGACTGACACATTTGCACAACAATGTCTACAAATCCCAATGATGCCATAGTAAGACTAATGTCCATTGTTGTATCAGTAATTTCATTGAACTTGGAGAAAATTCTGAATCAGGCGTCAGAGTTGTGCCATGAGGGCGAATTTGCCGAGGCAATAACGCTTTACAACAAGATACTGGACTCTGATCCTGATCATCTGGATGCCATAATTGACAAGGGAGTGGCATTACAAAATCTGGGCAAATTCAAACAAGCACTCAAGTGCTTTGAGAAGGCAACTAGGCTCAGCCCTGACAGCGTTACCGCAGTTCTAAACAAAGGGACCGCGCTACATAGCCTTGGAAGATTTGATGAGGCAATAGCCTGCTATGATAGGGCGTTGTTTTTGGATAAAAAATGCGCAATGGCACTTGCTTACAAGGGCATGTCTTTTGGCGAGCAGGGAAAAATAAAAGAGGCTCTGACCTGCTTCAAAAACGCACTGCAAATTGACAAGGACTATGACATTGCTCAAATATCCAAAGAGATTGCGGAAAAACTACTAAAGTCCAATCAAGAGACGATGCGCAAAAATTCCTGATCTGTACTGTATTTGGCAAACGCGCTGTGGTTTTTTGCCTTGGCTTTAAGGTGCTGGTCGGAACTTATTGCCTGTGCCAGTATGTCTGTCATCTGGAAGCTTTGTGTTTTTGCCAACGATACGGCCTTGTCAAAGAGGACCTCTGCGTTTTGCGGATATGATGATAAAATCCTATCACAACATTGGATGGATTCCGCATAATTTCCAATTGCTGCCAGGATTCTCTCCATGTGATATAGGGCAATATTGTCGTCTGGATTTGAATTGAGAACTTGCCTACAAATTTCTAGTGCGGCATCATATGACTTGGTTTTGCGCAATGAAGAGATCTTGTTTACAAGCAGTGTTTTTTCATTTGGGTATAGTTTTAGGCCTAGGTCATAACACGCAATTGCATCTGCATATTTTTTGAGCTTGCCAAGTGCGTAACCTTTGTTGTTAATCGCATCTAGGCTGTCTGGGTTTTTTTGCAGAATCTGATCATACAATGATACTGCATCATCGAATTGTTTTGCCAAAAACAGCTTGACTGCCGCGTGTAATTGCTCCTCTGACATTTCTAAAATACAGTTACGTCACCGGGGACTGGCTCTCGTTTCTGGTTTTCATGGTAGCTGACAAATTCAGCGTGTTGCTCTTTTTGGTGCGCTCTAAGTAATTCTATTGTATCAAATGCGTTATTGCAAATGTAGCATTTTGGCTTGAATTCATCTGTTAGTGGAAGTACCATAGTATGATTTGGCATTGAGGCTAACTAAACTTTTCAAGTGGTAAATTATCAAATCAGGGAGAAATCATTCCACAATATAAATACCAGCAAAAATAGTTTTGTGGTATGCAAAGACTAGGAATCCTAGCATCACTAATACTACTAAGTGCAGCACTGGTTGGACCAGCAGGCTTGTCGTTTGCACAAACCACTGAGACAAACCCTACTAGCACTGAAACAACTACAACACCGGCTCCTAAGACAACACCGCCGGCAAAGGAAAAACAAACTACAGCAGAGAAAATAGCAGAATTTGAAAAAGCCCAAGAGGAAAAACTCAAAAAACTAGAGACGCAGCGCCAAATAAAACTAAAGGAAAATCAAATAAAGAATAAGGAAATACTAGAAAAACTTAAGCAAAATCAAAAAGACCTCGACGCAAAGCGAAAAGAACTAGAAGAAATGCGCGAAGCTCAACGCCAAGAACTACTCCAAAAAAGACAACAAAAACTAGATGAATACAAGGCAATAAAAGACAACGCACAGGCCCAAATCGACGAGCAAAAGAAAAAACGCGATGCAACAATCACAGAACAAAAGCAGGGTAACACACGGGAATCCCTGGACAAAGCAAAGCAAGACCTAGGTGAGACAGCAAAGAAGGCAAAAGTGGACTCCATGATTGATCAAAAGAACATACAGAAAATGATGGAGAAAAAAAACAAGGAAGCAATCAAGGCACTTAAAGAAGAGCAAAAGAAACTAGACGAAAAGCAAAAGCAAACAGAACAGAAAAACTATGAACTCAAGCAGGCAAAGATAAAGGCGGAAAAGGCATCACAGACAGCCAAAAAATAATAACCACGCTGAAAAAAGATTCAAATCAAAAAAGCAAAAGTAAGACTCGATTCATCACCCTCACAAACATGCTGCCCAAAAATTTGTCTATTTTGATACGTTTGTTTTATATTTACAAATCAGGGAATAGCTAGCAAATGCTGCGCGACATTATTGTTGATTCAAAGGCAATAGATAGAGCACTTGCAGGAGAAGAACTATCATACAATGATGGGCTGGAACTGATAAATTCTGATAACCAGTTTGTAGTGGGAGCAACAGCTGACTTGGTTAGAAAAAAACTAGTCGGCAATACCATTACATTTGCTGCATCGTACTACATGAATTACACAAATCTTTGTGCTGCCAGCTGTCAAATGTGTGCATTTTATCGCAAGGGAGACGAATCTGATGCGTATACGTTAACTCCTCAGCAAATAGAGGCGCGAATCGCCGCGGCAAAATCCTTGGGTGCAACCGAGGTTCACATTGTAGGCGGATTCCATCCAAGCTTGCAGTTAGACTATTACGAAAACATGATGAGAATAATCAAAAAGAACCACCCAGACCTTACCATCAAGGCGTTTACTGCAGCCGAGATATTCTTCCTATCAAAGCTTACCAAGACATCAGTCAAGGAAATACTATCACGCCTCAAGTCTGCAGGCCTTGATTCCATGCCTGGCGGTGGCGCAGAAATATTCCACCCTGAAATCAGAAACCAAATTGTTAGGGGCAAGTGCTCAGGCCAAGAATGGCTTGACACTATAGAGCAAGCTCACAACCTTGGAATCAAAAGCAATGTCACGATGCTGTACGGTCACATTGAAAAGCCAGAGCACATAATTGATCACCTCATCAAGGTGCGTGAGCTCCAAAAAAAGACGGGCGGATTTATCACGTTTATTCCGCTAAAGTTCAGTCTGGACAACACCGAGCTGGAACAAAAACACCAAGTTAATCACGAGTCATCAGCAATTTATGATCTGAAAATAATCTCACTATCTAGACTGATGCTTGCAGGCCATCTAAACAACATCTCGGTATATTGGGTCGCGTTGGGCAAGAAGTTGGCCCAAGTAGCACTGTCCAATGGTGGAAGTGATCTGGTTGGAACTGCATTCTCTGAAGAGATTTACCGTGCAGCCGGCAAGCCTACACATTCATCTGTAATGGAGCTTGCAACCATGGTAAAGGAAATAGGACGCTCGCCTGCCCAGCGAAACACATTCTTCAAGGTATTACGCACCTTTTAGGTACCTGTCCAAGGATTTCATTTTATCATCTGCTGTTTGTTTTTTGTCTGTCCTGGAATCAATCTTGAGGATTACTTCGACTCGCTTTACTCCTAATCTGTGGATTATCTCCGTCATTGATTTTGTTGCATCAAAGATATCCTGAATGTCGTCTGATTCCAGTATTGTGCCCATTGGCGTGGTTTGGTGTTTAATTTTAGTGCCAATTGACTCGATTGCCCTTGCTATGTAAAAGCTAAGGCTGGGTGAATCCGTGCCTACTGGATAAAGGCTGATTTCTGCTGTGACCAATTATGGTGTATGTGTAGATTTTGGTTAAAATCTTTAGGATGCCTCTGGGGGCTTTTTTTCTATTGTCTTTGCGCCGCCTTTCTTTCTTCTTGCCCCAAAACTTATCATTACAAACAAAAAGCCTAGCCCTGCCAGTATTGCGGCCAAAGTCGAATATTCCTCATGTGTTCTTTCTCTGTTCATCAAATCAAAGACCTGCTCTTCTGTCATGCCGGCCTTGCCAATGGGTACATTAGAATTCAGATAGGAAAGCAAGACTAAACCGACAATTAGCATTGCGAGTCCGCCCCCAAGTATTTTTTTGTCTACTAGTACCATGATGTCAATACACATACATCATTATTATACAAATCGTACCACTATACACCTGTACAAAAAACCAAGATGATACAATATCCGATCTGAACGAATGTAAAGATAAGCCGTCTTATTTGAACAAATGTCTAGTTGCTCACCAATCATCTTTATGTATTAAATTTGGCATATAGTATACGAAGCAAACACAATCTTGTCCTCATCACAATGGTGGTATTGATGTTTCAAGTAAGCGATTATTTTTTGAATCGCCGTGTTCCGCTTCCTCCTATCTCAACTTAATTGTATTTTGAATTTTGGAATAAGATTCTTCTTTGCCGCCATCTCAAAAAACGTCTTAATTGACTGCTCGCCCTCTTTTCCCATGTCAACAGTGACATCGTTTACGTACATTCTGACAAATTTTTCAATTAGGCCTTCTGGCTTGCCTCTGCTATACTGCATGGAATATTCTAGTGCTTCTTTTTGGTGCTCTAGGCCATATACAATGGAATCATGCAGGTACTTGTCAAATTTTTGGATGGTTTTTCTGTCAAACCGATTACTCATCACATTGGTGCCCAATGGGACTGGCAAGTGCGTAGACTGATCCCACCATTTTCCGACATCTAGAATTTTAGTCAGTTTTTCTGATTCATACGACAGCTGGGTCTCGTGAATTACCAGGCCTGCATCAACAGTTCCGTCTAGAACTGCTGCCGGAATATCGCTGAATTTCATCTCTACAAAGTCGAATTTTCCAATCATTAGCTGTAATAGCAAAAAAGCTGATGTCATTTTTCCGGGAATGGCAATCTTTGACTTGGCGAGTTTATCTTGCGGCATGTCGTTTTTTGCAATGACTATTGGCCCATAACCAATTCCAAAGCTTCCGCCACTTCGCAGAATTGTGTGGTTTGGCAAATATGCACAGGCATGGACAGACACTGCCGTGACGTCAAGCTCGTCATTTAGCGCCCTTTTGTTTAGCTCTTCAATGTCTGCAATGACATGTTGAATTGTAAAATCATCTGACGGTACATTGCCTGTGAGCATTCCATAAAACATGAATGCGTCATCCGAGTCTGGAGTGTGGCCCACGGATATCCTCATGTTTTTGGTCTTTTTGATGTGGTAATAATAATTAGGCCATTTTTGCAAGCTAGTGAGTAATGTCTTTTTCAGTCACAAACCCTGCCGATTCTTTTGTTGCGGCTGACTATGCCATGAACCTGATAAACGACTAGTATCTTTGCAGCCTCCATTAGTTAATGGAAATGCATCAACGCGGGTCTTGTTTTACATTATTGTCACACAGATGATTCCAATGGAATTGACACAAAAAAGGAAAATCACGGACTGTTATTTTGCAAGACAAAAAAAGTCCGAGTTGCAAGCTCTGAGATGATCAATTAGCTATGAAAACCTGATCGGACAGAAATAAGGTTTAATACACCTCCGAAAAAAACTCAATCAAATATGAAGTACAAGGCAACAGAGCAGATCCTAAAGATCATCAAAAACAAGGAAAATATCCGCAACTTTGGTGTAATTGCTCACGTAGACCATGGCAAGACAACCATGAGTGACAACCTACTAGGATATGCAGGAATCATCTCTCCTCAGGCAGCAGGACGTGCACTAGCCTTGGATTCCATGAAGCTTGAACAAGACCGTCAGATGACAATTGTGCAGGCAAACGTTACACTACTTTTCGAAAAACAAAACCAGGAATATGTCGTAAACATGATTGACACACCTGGACACATTGACTTTACAGGACGTGTCACCAGAAGCCTCAGGGCAATCGATGGTGCAGTTGTGGTATCCGACTCTGTAGAAGGAATCATGACTCAGACTGAAACTGTAACTAGACAAGCATTAGAAGAGCGTGTGCGACCAGTATTATACATCAACAAAATCGACAGACTCATCAAAGAATTAAGATTAACACCGGACAAAATGCAAGAATGGCTTGCAAACATTGTTTCTACTTTTAACGGACTAATTGATACCTATGCAGAACCTGAATACAGGGAAAAGTGGAAGGTCTCAATTCAGGACGGCTCTGTATCATTTGGTTCTGCCAAAGATAGATGGGGCTTTAACATTGATGTGATGAAGGAAAAAGGAATTTCGTTTAAGGACATTTACGCGGCATACCAGGACGGAGCAAACGTGGATGACTTGGCAAAAAAAGCACCACTGGCAGAAGCAGTCCTTGGAATGGTTGTAAAGCACCACCCGCCACCACACGTAGCACAAAAGTACAGAATTCCAAAAATCTGGAAAGGCGACTTAGAATCCGAGATTGGCAAAGCAATTCTGAATTGCGATGACAATGGTCCTGCGGTAATGATGATTGTAAACATGGCAATGGATCCTGCGGCAGGTCCGGTAGCAATTGGAAGATTGTTCTCGGGCACAC